>CAJXTQ010000007.1 GCA_913060985.1 uncultured Micrococcales bacterium
CAACAGCATTGTTGCCTCCTTCCCCTAAATATCCACTTTACTCCACTTTCCTCCAAATTATGCTAAAAAGCATCAAAAAACAAAGTTTTTTTGAAAAATTTTGGGCAAAAAAAGAGGCCCCAAAGGGCCTCTTCTAACTTTTTGGCTTCTATTCGCCGAAGCGTTTATTCCAGCGATCCTCAAAGAAACTGCCGCTGGACTTTCCCCCACCGGATGATGGGATACTTGGCAATTTCAGGTTGCTGCTGATTAGAACAACCCCGATAAACATCACGGCAAATGCCGCGATACCGAAAAATGCAACCTGCAGAGAGACGGCGAAAATCAACATCCCCAAGCCTGCAACTAGAGAGAGGACTCCTAAGATCAGTCGTGTGGAGCTCTTTCGCTCTGGGTCTTGCTTCTTGACACGGTTAGCAAAACCCTGGTCAGACTCGTAGAGGTCTTTTTCAAGTTCTTCAAGCAGTCTCTGCTCGTGTTCACTCAATCCCATATAAAACTCCTAATGCTTATTAATTGTAAACAGCAAAGGATGGCTAGGCTATCCCTGTGAGTGAAAGAAATTCTCTTCTCGAGCTAATTCAGCAGGAAATTGACAGCTTTTGTGATGAAAAAAGAGAGCAACTGTCTGAAATCTCAGATGACCTAGTCCCGATAATCGATTACACCCAAGAGCTATTGCAGGGTGGTAAAAGATTCAGAGCACTCTTTGCCTACTGGGCCTGGGCAGCTTCACTACCGCCTGGCAGCAACCCGTCTGAGTTGATCGAGCAAGCAAATGGCATCGTAGGAATTGCTAGCGCCCTGGAGATTTTCCACGGCGCAGCCTTAGTTCATGATGATCTAATGGACCAGTCCGACACTCGTCGGGGAAAACCTTCAATTCACAAGCGCTTTGAGTCAATGCATACTGAAAAAGGTTTTCTTGGTGACCCTGAGAGATTCGGCCAATCTGGCTCAGTCTTAGTCGGTGACCTAATGCTGAATTGGTCGAGTGAGGTTTTTGGGGCGGCGGTCACGAGTGCTCCAAACAGTGAGATTGAGACAAGCTGCAGGAATGAATTCTCGAAAATGAGATTTGAGGTAATGGCTGGCCAATACCTCGATGTCCTGGAGGAAAACGCTGCTCCCCTAAGGTCATTAGCCGATGCCGTGACAATGGCGGAAAAAGTAATGCTTTACAAAACAGCCAAGTACTCACTTGAAGCACCACTTCTGATCGGGGCGAGTTTCGCGGGAGCAAACGAGGAAACCTTGCGAGGCTTTTCAAACTTTGGAATCCCGCTTGGCCTTGCTTTTCAAATCCGGGATGACATTCTCGGTGTTTTCGGAGACCCCGAGATCACTGGTAAGCCCGCCGGAGATGACCTTCGCGAAGGAAAAAGAACTGTCCTTGTGGGGCTTACCTTGCAACAAAGTTCTAACTCGATAGCAAGGATTTTCAATGATCTGCTGAGTGAGAGAGATTTGGAAGAAGAGCAAATTGATTTCATGCAGCAAACAATTCGCGATTCTGGGGCGTTAGAAAAGACCGAGCGGATGATGCATGAATACGGCGAAAGAGCCATGGAAGCTCTTCAATCGATGGAGCTTGAGGCCGACGCAAAGCAAAAACTTCAGGCCCTAGCTGAGCGAGTTATAAGTCGGACCAGCTAGATAGCCAGAGATTGAGCTAAACGGCGCACTGCGCTTTTTCTTCCTCGAACAAGTGATTGCATCGGGGTTTCGTCTAGCTCTTCTTGGTACTCATAAAGCCATTCAGCGGCCTGCTCTGAATTGAACCCAGCATCCTCCAACACAATTAGCGTTCCTCGAATACTGGCAAGCGGTTCGCCCTCAACGATTATCTCTGACGGAATCATTGGCTCTTTGTCTATGCGGACACTAAATAGCTGCTTGTCCTCCACAAGTCTCGCGACTTTGCCTTTCGATACCCCGAGTAAATCAGCAACCTCTTGGTAATTCAGCCACTGGCTAACAGATTCAATTCCCACAGCAATAGCATGCCACAGCGAGTGGCTAACGGCGGAAATTTACCAATTCTTCAGCAACCAGAAAGGCCATCTCA
This sequence comes from uncultured Micrococcales bacterium, assembly GCA_913060985.1. Taxonomy (GTDB): domain Bacteria; phylum Actinomycetota; class Actinomycetes; order Actinomycetales; family Microbacteriaceae; genus CAJXVY01. Next base: position 2,069 of record CAJXTQ010000007.1, read on the forward strand.
AGACTCTGCTTGTGATTCAACCTTGGGTCGACAACGGTTTCGTAGCGCTGTTCCAGATCAGCCTCGTCGATGTCATCACTTCCACCCAAACACTCTGTGACATCATCACCGGTGAGTTCAACGTGAAGCCCTCCCGGGTGAACGCCCAGAGCCCTGCAAACCTCGAAGAAGCCCTTGACTTCTTCCATGACATCATCAAACCTGCGGGATTTGTAACCGTTGGCAGTGGTTATGCCATTTCCGTGCATTGGATCACTAACCCACAGTGGTAAAGCCTCAGCCTCGTTTGTGGCCTCCATCAGGCGTGGCAGTTCGTCCCTAATCTTGGCTGCTCCCATGCGGGAAATGAAGGTAAGTTTTCCAGGCTCACGATTCGGGTCAAGCTTTTCTATCAACTGAAAAACATCTTCCTTGGTTGCCGTCGGTCCAAGCTTTACCCCAATTGGGTTTTCCACTTTTGACAAAAACTCCACGTGAGCTCCATCAAGTTGCCTTGTTCGCTCACCAATCCAAATGAAGTGGCCGCTGGTCACATAAGACTTTCCAGTCCTGGAGTCAGTTCTGGTCAAGGGTCTCTCGTAATCAAAAAGCAGACCTTCGTGGCCAACAAAGAAATCAGTTGTCCTTAACTCAGCGCTGTCTACTCCACAAGCCTCCATAAACTTCATCGCCCTGTCGATATCAGCGGCGATGTTCTCGTAGGCGGCATTGGCGGGGTTATCCATAAAACCCTTGTTCCACTCATGAACCGCCCTGAGGTCGGCAAACCCGCCGCTATTGAAAGCCCTGATCAGGTTCAAAGTCGAAGCTGAGGTGTTGTAGGCCTTCAGTAGACGGTCAGGGTTTGGAACCCTCGACTCTTCGTTGAAATCAAAACCGTTTACTGCATCACCGCGATAAGCGGGAAGGGTTATGCCCTCACGGGTCTCGGTGTCATTGCTCCTTGGTTTTGCAAACTGACCGGCCATTCTCCCCATCTTGATGACAGGAAGAGAGGAGCCATACATAAGAACCACTGCCATCTGCAGAACAGTTTTTACGCGATTGCGGATTCTGTCTGCGGTTGCATCAACAAAAGTCTCAGCGCAGTCTCCGCCCTGCAACAAGAATGCTCTTCCAGCTGCAGCCTCTGCAATTTTTGATTTGAAGTAGTCGACTTCGCCAGCAAATACAAGCGGGGGCATGGCTGAAAGAGTCTGTTTCACCCGCTCAAGATGATCCTGATCGGGCCAGGTTGGCTGCTGCAAAGCCTCAAGCTTTTGGAAGCTGTCCAAATCTTTCAAATCACTCACTGTATTTCCTACCTAACCTGGTTTCGCTTGCTGGTGGCGTAGACATCCTCATATTTTTGACCACCGAGATATTTCATGTCGTAGACGATTTTGTCCGTGATTGCCCTCAGAACCGCCCGCTCCCCCTCCATGCCAGCGAATCTGTTGAAATCCAAAGCTTCTCCGTAGACTACCCCGACTCGTCTCACTCTGGGAGTGGTCTGGCCAATTCTCTGAACCTTCTGAGTATCAATCATTGCAACTGGAACCACTGGCACCTGAGCCTCCAAAACCATTCGGGCGATACCAGTTCTCCCACGATAGAGAGTGCCGTCTGGAGAACGAGTACCCTCTGGATAAATTCCAAGCAGTAGGTCTTTGGCCAAAATCGACAGACCCGTGTTCAGGCTTGCCTCGCTCGCCTTTCCACCACTCCTATCAATCGGAATCTGACCGGTTGCCTTGAAAAACCACCTGGTCAGCAACCCCTTCAATCCCTTTCCGGTGAAGTAATCACTCTTAGCCAGAAAGGTGACCGGTCTTGAACACTTCAGTGGCAAGAAAATACTGTCCGAAAAGGAAAGGTGATTGCTTGCCAAAATAGCGCCGCCGGATTTGGGGACGTTTTCAGATCCAGTGGACCAAGGCCTAAAAAGAACATGCAAAATCGGACCAATGATGAAAGTCTTCAGAAAAAGATAAGTCATTAGCTTATAAACCCGATCTTGCTAGGTCGGCGGCTCCAATGATTCCCGCCTCGTTGCCAAGTTTAGCGGCGATTACCTCCAGCTCGGGCCGGTATCCCTTTGCAGGAAGGTTGTTTAGATAGCTGAAATAGATGGGTTCAGTTAGCTTCTCCCCCGCAATGCTGACTCCGCCACCAATGATGCAGACCTCGGGATCTAAAGCAGCGACTATGCTCGCAAGCCCTTGGCCTAAGTAATCACCCAATTCACGAAGAAGGCTCAGTGCCCCAACATCCCCCTCCGTAATTGCTTGCGAAACCTCTGCTCCAGTAAGAATCCCATTTTCGCTTGCGAGCTCCCTTAGGCGCCTTCCAGCAGGTCCATCGCTGGTAGCTAGCTTCCTTGCAGACTTCAGGAATGCGGTCCCGGATCCATACTGCTCGAGACAACCACGTTGACCACAACCGCATTGCCTACCACCGTTGATGAGCCTGATGTGGCCCAACTCGCCACCAATTCCAAACCCACCCCTAATCAGCTTGCCGTCGGCAATGATTGCTCCGCCAACACCTGTTCCAATGGTCAGCATCACCATTGATTGCGCTTTTTTTCCGCTTCCAAACCTGAATTCAGCCCAAGCTGCAGCATTTGCATCGTTTTCCAAAGTGACTGGATAGCTAACCAGTTCCTGCACTCGGGTTCTTAGTGGCTCATGGCGCCATTGAAGGTTGGGGCTATACAGAATCTCATTGCGTTCGGAATCGATAAACCCGGCGGCGGCGATGCCAACGGCCTCGATTTCTTGTCCTTCAGCAAGTTGGTTAATTAGATCGACAACTGTTTTTGTCATCAAATCTGGGTCGCTTGCTGGAGAAGGCACTTTGATCAGCTGAGACAGTTCCCCGTCGGGTGAAACTAATCCCGCGGCGATCTTTGTTCCGCCGATATCAATGCCAATCGAATGCAAGCCAACTCCAAATTCCAAAGCTTTAGTTTAGCTATTTGCAGAGGGCCATAAACAGTTCTTGTTGGCCAAACTCACTTACTTTTCAAAGATATTGGGTTTACAGTAGAACCAATTTCACAACAGGAGAGACAATGAAGACTTTCTCAGAACCACTGGCTGCCGAAACCGACTCCAATTCGAATGTGACAGACTTCCTGGAAAGAGCGGTCAGCAATAACCCCAATCATGTTTTGTTTGCAAAGCAAGCGGGTGAAAAATGGTCAGATGTCAGCACCGGACAATTTCACGGTGAGGTGACGGCAATTGCAAAAGGTCTGATTGCCATCGGCGTGAAACCTGGAGATGCGATTGGAATTCTCTCCCGGACAAGGTATGAATGGACAGTTTTAGACTTCGCATTGATGTATGCAGGGGCAATTTCCGTCCCCATCTATGAATCCTCCTCCCCCGAGCAGATCAAGTGGGTTTTGGGAGATAGTGGCTCTATTGGCTGTTTTTTTGAAATGCCCGAACACCTGCAGAACTTCAATTCAGTGAGCTCCAGCTTGAAGGGTGTCAAACACACCTGGGTAATTGAGAACGGAGATCTAGAAAAACTCAAGCAGCAGGGGGCGGATATTTCCGATCAGGAGCTGGAGCAGCGCAGGTCAGCTGCAAACTGTGATGATCTAATGACCATCATCTATACCAGCGGAACAACTGGAAACCCAAAAGGTTGCGAACTTCTGCATAGGGGGTTCGTTGAGCTTTGTAATAACGGAGCGGCACAGCTTCCCTATATCGTGAATAAAGACAGCTCAACGCTTCTCTTTCTCCCTCTTGCACACGTTCTTGCAAGATTCGTATCGATACTTTGTGTCTCTGGAGAGATGAAGGTTGGACACTTACCCGACACCAAAAATGTAGCGGCTGGACTGGCAAGTTTTAGACCAACCTTCCTGCTGGCAGTTCCAAGAGTTTTTGAAAAGGTTTATAACGGTGCGCAACTGAAGGCGGAAACTGGTGGCAAGGGAAAGATTTTCGACAAAGCCGCTCAAACTGCAATCGAGTATTCCGAGGCTCTCGATTCCAAGTCTGGCCCATCGCTGGGACTGAAACTAAAACACAAACTCTTTGACCGATTGGTCTATAGCAAGCTCAGGGAAGCGATGGGTGGAAGGGTCAAGTACGCAATCAGCGGTGGAGCTCCGCTTGGTGCAAGGCTTGGCCATTTCTATCGAGGAATAGGCCTGATCGTTCTGGAGGGTTATGGACTGACTGAAACCTATGCACCAGCAACTCTCGGTCGCGGCCACAAACTGAAGATCGGTAAAGTCGGATACCCGCTTCCAGGGACATCTGTTGCAATCGCAGATGACGGGGAGGTCTTACTAAAGGGTTACAACATCTTCCGCGGCTATTGGAAAAATGAAGAAGCAACCAAAGTTGCACTAGAAGATGGCTGGTTCCACACAGGTGACATCGGCGAACTCGATGAGGACGGTTTCTTATCCATCACCGGAAGGAAGAAGGAGATTTTGGTAACGGCGGGTGGAAAAAATGTTGCTCCCGCTGCATTGGAGGATCCCCTAAGGGCTCACCCTTTGATTGGGCAGGTGGTAGTCATTGGGGACAAGCAACCTTTCATCTCAGCTCTGATTTCTCTCGATCCAGAGATGCTTCCTGTTTGGGCCAAGGGTAATGGAATTGAGTCGGTGGATAGCATCCACGAGGCAATCAAGCATCCAAAAATCCGGGAGGCAGTTCAGGCAAGAATTGACCTCGTGAATAAGAAGTTTTCATCGGCTGAGCAGATCAAGAAGTTTGCCTTTATTGGTTCAGAGCTGACTGAGGCAAGTGGTCACATGACCCCCTCGTTGAAGGTGAAAAGGGAGCGAGTTCTGGCGGACTTCGAAGAGCAGGTCAGCGAAATCTATGGCTAGTTGAACCAGTCTGAGTTTCTTATTTCAGACATTGCGACCTTCTTTTGTTCGCGATCCAAGCGATCCAAATAGAGCATTCCATCCAGGTGGTCGCATTCATGCTGAAAAACTTGTGCGAGCAATCCTTCCGCTTCCATCTCAATTTCAGCACCGTCTAGCTGAAAGCCAGTTATGGTTACCGACGAACTGCGCTCGACTGTTTTCCATAACCCCGGAACGCTCAGGCATCCCTCATCCATAACTTCGGTCTGTTCTGAATAGGAGGTTATTCGGGGGTTGATGATGTACCCAAGCTGCCCGTCCACGCTATAACTGAAAACCCTGAGATCGACGCCTATTTGGTTGGCTGCAACGCCCGCCCTCCCAGGTTGATTGCAGGTGTCGAGAAGGTCTGCGACCAATGAGCCCACCAAGTCGAAATCAACAACCTCTCGACAGCTGGTTTTCAGCACGGGGTCTCCAAAAAGCCGGATTTCCCTTGTGGTCAAGCCAATCCATCCGCAACTAAAGCTGCCAACTCTCTCGCTGCTTTTTGCGTTGCGGGATGAAGTTTTTCAAAAACAATTTCTGCCCCCGCGGCAAGCTTCGGGTCATATGGAATTCTCACTACTGCTCGGGCTCTGGTTCTGAAGTGAGCCTCAATTTCGTCCAATTTCACCAACTCGGTACCAAATGTTGCAGTGTTCAGAGCGACTACAGACTGTTTCGCAATGTCACCAAACCCATTTGCCTCCAACCAGGTCAAGGTTTCACTGGCCAGTCTCGCCTCGTCCACGCTTCCTCCGCTGACAATCACCAGGCCATCGGCCCTTTGCAAAACTGCCTGCATGACGCTGTGGACGATTCCAGTTCCGCAGTCAGTTAGAACCAATGAGTAATACCGGCCCGTTATGTCGGCAACCACGTTGTAATCGCCGTCGTCAAAAGCTTGTGAAACCAAAGGATCGGTGTCGCTGGCTAGCACGTCTAGTCTGGAGCGATCTCTAGAAACCAAGTCGCTGAATGCCGTGAAGCTTGTAATTGAGCTTGCTTTGCTGACAACATCTCGAACGGTTTTATTGGTGCCGCGCTTAACGCGCTCGGCTAAGGTTCCCCTATCCGGGTTGGCATCGATTGCAACAACTCGATCCTCTCGGACGAGGGCCATCGCCATCCCAATCAGGGTTGTAACAGTTGTTTTTCCAACGCCACCTTTTCGTGTCAGGACTGGCACATACTTAGCCTCATTCCCAAAACTGGCGCCAATGCGGGCATCCAGTTCCTTGCGTTGTCTGACCTTCTTCGAATCACCTAGGTTGATGAGACCAAAGCTCACGAAGTATAAGAGTTTCTGCCAAAACCCCTCTGGGCGGTTTTTCTCCCGAGCCTTCTCCTCCAAGAGCCTGTCCGCAGTGAGCATTGCTGCAGGCTCGGGGTCGCCAAAAAGGTCAGACTCAACGCTAGCTTGGCTATCCAGGTCAACACTTTCAAATTCGTCCTGACCCATTGAGAATTGTCCGGTTTGCGGGTCTAGCTCTAAATCCTCAAACTCAGCATCACTTCCAACTGAGTAGTCATTCTCATCGGGTTTCTTGCTCAACCTTGTCCTCTATTCAATAACAGCGATCAAGTCGCCAGACTCGACCGGCTGCGAACCAATAATTCCCAATCTCTTGACCGTCCCGGCCACCGGAGCCGCAATGCTTGCCTCCATCTTCATGGCTTCAATGCTTGCAATTGGTTCACCCTGCTCAACTTTATCTCCAACTTCAACCCTAGGTGTCACCACCCCGCTGAATGGTGCGGCTGCGTGGCCCGGGTTGTTCGGGTCGGCTTTTTCGGCGTCAACAGTTTGCACCTCTATCGAGTAATCCCTCACTGTTACCGGACGAAGTTGGCCATTGAGTTTTGCCATGACGGTTCTGTAGCCACGAGCATCAGCCTCTCCGATCGCCTCCAGCCCAACATAAAGATCCAGGCCCTTACCAAGGGTGACGATGTGCTCGGTTTCTGGTTGCAGTCCATAGAGGTAATCCACCGTGGACATGTTCGACAGATCGCCATATGCCTCCCGAACTCGTTCAAATTCCTCTGTCGGCTTGGCGAACAGCAGTCTGTTCAGAGTTTTTTGGACCAAACTGGAATCATCGCTGTTCAGATCCTTTCGATCTTGATCTGAAAGCTGCACAAGAGTTTCTTTTTTCTGCCTACCCTTGAGAACCTTGCTCCTGAACGGTTCCGGCCAACCAGCCGCTGGAGTACCAAGCTCGCCGTGCAAAAATCCAACAACTGAGTCAGGAATATCGTACTTCTCCGGATTCTGTTCAAAATCAGCGGGATCGGCATCAACGGCAACCAGGTGAAGAGCCAAATCACCAACGACTTTGCTGGAAGGTGTCACCTTGGTGGGTCTTCCCAAAATCTTGTTAGCTGCCGCATACATGTTCTCGACCAGTTCAAATCTGTCAGCAAGCCCCAATGCAATTGCCTGCTGTCTCAGATTAGACAGCTGTCCTCCAGGAATCTCGTGCGTGTAGACCCTTCCGGTTGGGCCAGGAAGTCCAGATTCAAATGGCTTGTAAATACCTCTGACGCTCTCCCAGTATGGCTCGAAGTCTGTAACTCTGCTCAGCTCGATTCCGGTGTCACGCTCAGTGTTTGCCAAAGCCGCAACTAAAGCGCTTGCAGAAGGCTGAGAAGTGGTTCCAGCCATAGGAGCGCTGGCTACATCCACAGCATCTACGCCGGCATCGCTAGCGGCCAAAAGGGTTGCCAGCTGACCACCTGCGGTGTCATGGGTGTGCAGGTGCACTGGAAGCTCAAACCGCTCCCTGAGGGCGGTAACTAGTTTTTTGGCTGCCATTGGCCTCAGTAAGCCGGCCATGTCTTTGATGGCAAGTATGTGGGCACCGGCAGCAACCATCTGATCAGCGAGGTCCAAATAGTAATCCAGGGTGTAGACCTGCTCTGCTGGATCTAGAAGGTCAGCGGTGTATGAGATTCCCACCTCTGCAACAGCTCCAGCTTCCCTAACCGCCTTGATTGCAGGTTCCATTTGTGAAACATCATTCAGCGCATCGAAAATTCTGAAAATGTCTACACCAGTCAGTGCAGCCTGCTTTACGAAAGCATCAGTAACCTCAGTTGGATAGGGGGTATAGCCAACTGTGTTCCTGCCTCTAAGTAGCATCTGGATGCACACGTTAGGCATCGCCTCACGAAGCTTAGAAAGTCTCTCCCACGGATCCTCTCCCAAAAAACGCAGAGCAACATCATAGGTGGCGCCTCCCCAGGCCTCAACGCTCAACAGCTCAGGAAGGCGGTAGGAAACATAAGGTGCAGCGTTGGCAAGATCAACAGTTCTCACCCTTGTTGCGAGCAATGACTGATGGGCATCCCGGAAGGTGCTATCGGTCACCGCCAAAGCCGTTTGCGCCCTTAGGTCTTTTGCGAACTGCTCAGGCCCGACCTTTAGCAGATGATCTCTGGAACCTGCTGGTCGCTCAGAGGTGTCAAATTCAGGAAGTTTGCTGATTGGCTCAGCCACATTCGGCCTGTCCCCATTTGGCTTGTTTACCGTAACCCCTGCCAACCACTGCAAGATTTTGCTTCCGCGGTCTCTGCTTGGTTTTGCCTGGAACAGCTCAGGCCGCGAGTCTATGAAATGGGTATTTAGGTCTCCCGCCATAAACGCCGGATCCCCCATGATCGACTGCAGAAAGTAAACATTTGTCGCAACACCGCGGATACGAAACTCAGCAAGGGCTCTGCGAGAACGAGTCACGGCTTGTTCGAAGTTTCTTCCTCGAGCAATTAGTTTCACAAGCATCGAATCAAAATGCGGTGATACCTCCGCTCCGGTGGTTACAGTTCCTCCGTCCAGACGAATTCCGGCTCCTCCAGGAGATCGATAGGTGGTAATTTTCCCGGTGTCTGGGCGGAAATTACTTGCTGGGTCTTCGGTGGTAATCCTGCATTGAATTGCAAATCCACTTGGCTTGATCTCATCCTGGATTAGCCCAAGTTCTTTCAAACTCTCACCTGCGGCAATTCTCAATTGGGACTGAACCAAATCCACATTTGTCACCTCTTCGGTGATGGTGTGTTCAACCTGGATTCTCGGGTTCATTTCAATAAATACGTGTTGACCGGTGTTTGGGCCATCGGTCTCTATTAGAAACTCAACGGTTCCAGCGTTTTCATAGCCGATCTCTTTGGCAAAGTTGACGGCGTCGGTAAAAAGCTGCTGCCTCAATTCGTCATCCAGATTCGGAGCTGGGGCAATCTCAACGACCTTTTGGTTTCGTCGCTGAATGGAACAATCCCGCTCATGCAAGTGGATTACACCACCCTTTGAGTCGGCAAGGATTTGAACCTCAATGTGGCGAGGTCGGATGACTGCCTGTTCCAAAAAAACCCTTGGGTCACCAAAGGCGCTCTCGGCTTCGCGCATGGATTGGTCTAAGGCCTCTTCTAGTTCGGCTTGGCTATCCACTCTTCGCATACCGCGTCCACCGCCACCGGCAACCGCCTTTACAAACAGCGGGAACTTAATTTCCTCTGCCTGAGCGAGCAGAGCTTTTTTGTCTGAGCTGCTTTCGGTGGATTTCAGAACTGGGACGTTTGCCCTTATCGCCGCCTGCTTGGCGTTTACCTTATCCCCGGCAAGCTCCAATATCTCAGACTTTGGGCCAACAAAAACAATGCCGTTTTCGGCTGCTTTTTCTGCAAGGTCCGGATTCTCGCTCAGAAACCCATAGCCCGGGTAAATAGCGTCGGCACCACTTTCCTTGGCAACTCGAATAATTTCGTCAACATCGAGATAGGCCTTTACAGGAGACCCGTCTGAATAGATCTCATATGCCTCATCCGCTTTCAATCTATGAACTGAATAGCGATCCTCGAATGGGAAAACCGCAACTGTTTTGGCTCCAACCTCATATGCCGCTCTGAAAGCTCTTACGGCTATCTCGCCTCGGTTTGCAACCAGAATCTTTTTGAACATTCACCCTCACAGTTTTGTCGGTCACCGATTATGACTAAAAAAAGGGTAGCCTATTCCGCGTGCAAGTTCTTAGCGTAAGCTCGCTCAAAGGCGGCGTGGGAAAGACCACTATTGCCTTGGGCATCGCCTCGGCAGCGCTAGACAGGGGCATAAACACCCTATTTGTCGACTTGGACCCACAATGCGATGCAACTACGGGTCTTGCTGCCGTGAATGAATTTCCAGAGTCTTGTGCAGATGTTTTGGCCTCCCCGAAGATGTCCACCGTTAGCAGAGCAATCGTCGAAGCTCGATGGCAGGCTGGCCACGAGAGCAAAATTCATGTAATGGTTGGATCCACCAGATCTTTGCTGGTGGACAACCCGCAGCCAACCCTCGGCGAACTCTGGAGGCTCGAGCAGGCACTGTCCCTAGTCGAAGACGAGTATGACCTAGTTGTAATTGACACTCCCCCATCGCTAAATGCTCTGACCAGAACCGCGTGGGTGGCCTCTGACAGGGTGGTATTGGTTAGCGAACCGAGCTTTTTTAGTGTTGTCGCCGCAGATCGTGCCAAAAAAGCAATTGATGAGATTTCAACAAAGCTTTCTCCTCGTCTTGCCTTGCACGGAGTGGTTGTGAACAGGCTCAGAGATAATTCAGACGAGCACAACTTCCGTCTTGGTGAGCTCAGGGAGATGTTCGGTGAGAAGCTGATACACCCGCATTTCGCAGAGCGGACAACACTTCAGCAATCCACCGGTGCAGCAACTCCAATTCACGCGTGGCCAAGTGAGGCGGGGGCCGATATTTCTCGGGCGTTTGATTCCATTCTCTCGGGTGTAATCGCTGATATGAACGCCACTCCCCAAGTGAGAAGAACACGGGCGTCAAGTCCGATTGAGAGAGCAATTCGCGGCACAGCCAAGGAAACTTTGGGTGAATTCACGGAGTCAATAGAAATTGTTCAGGAGAAATCTGGATTCAGGTTCAAGAAAAAGCAAAAAGGGCGTAGGGCAAAATCCTAGGCCGTGCGCTGAGCTCGTCTCGCAGCCAACTCATCGACATGTGTTAGCTCTTCGGGTCCCATCTCAACCAGCGATGTTTCAACCTCTCGCAGAACCCGACCGACTGCGATTCCGAATACTCCCTGGCCCTGTCCCAAAAGGTCAATAACCTCATCCTGAGAGGTGCAGAGATAAACGCTGGCGCCATCGCTCATCAGAGTAATTTTTGCCAAATCCTCAACACCAGTTGAACGAAGGGTGTCAACTGCGTTTCTGATCTGCTGAAGAGAAACTCCAACATCCAACAACCGCTTTACAAGTTTGAGCACGAGGATGTCCCTAAAGGAATAAAGTCGTTGAGATCCAGAGCCATGAGCGTCTTGCACAGTTGGCATAACAAGACCAGTTCTGGCCCAGTAATCTAATTGGCGGTAGGAGATGCCGGCTGCGGCAGCTGCGCTAGCTCCGCGATAGCCAGAGTTCTTGTCTTCGTCGGGCAGTCCATCCCTAAAAAGCATTTCTTCGCTCATGACACCTCCTAATCCGAACCTCCATTATTACTCCTTCAACCTTTGCCTGAAGGTTTGTGCGAGTGTGGGCGTGTCGGATTTACTTGTCCAGCTTGCTTATCTCACCATCAAGCAGTTGCGAGCGAATGTTTGCAAAACGATTTTCAATCTCTCGTGCGTAGTAGGCGGCCTTGGCCGAACTCTCCGGAGTTCGTTTCTTTACAACTGGCTCGATTACCCCGCCGATAATGCCAATTTCACGATCAGCGCTAGCTTTCAGACCCTTCAGGTGCCTTGGAGAGATTCCAAACTGTGACAGTCCAACTATGGATATTGCTATCTCTAGCTCCTGCGATGAGTGAGGCTCTTGACCAATTAGGCCGACTTCCTGTGCCTCCTTCAGCGCGGGGTTTGAAATACCAGATTCCTCGATAAGTTTCATCGTGGAGAACTTAAGACTCTTGCGAAGCTTGTTTGCCGTTGGGGCATTGATGGGAAGAGCCGGGTTTTTTCCGCCATCTAGGTCTTCAAAATACTGCCTGATGACTTTCAAGGGAAGATACTGATCCCGCTGCAATTCAAGTGCAACCCTAACCCGCTCCACCTGAGCGTCTGAGAATTTCCGGTAACCAGCTTCAGTTCTTTGCGGGGTTACCAACCCCTGATCTTCAAGAAAACGGAGTTTGGATGGTGTTAGGTCGGGAAACTCTGGCTTGAGGATGCCTAGAACTTCACCAATGTTGTAAAGCTTATTTTGGCGGTGTTGGTCGATAGCTCTAATCGGTTCCAACGGCTATCCTTCCCGCTTATTCGGCGCTGAATAAAAAGTCATTTTGAATTTACCGATTTGCACGTCGTTGCCGTTTTTCAACGGTGCTCGGTCCACTCGTTCACCAAGCATATAGGTTCCGTTCAGGCTTCCCAAATCAATAATTTCAAACTGGCCTTCAGCTCTTTTGAATTCGACGTGTTTTCTTGAAACGGTCACGTCGTCCAGGAAGATATCAGCGTTTGGGTGTCTGCCGGCAATAGTCGAATCGGCATCCAGTAAAAACCTTGCTCCCCGGTTTGGTCCGCGGGTGACAATCAACAGTGCGTTTCCCTCAGGAAGAGAATCAATTGCCGATTGCTCTTCTGATGAAACGACAGCGGAATCTTCGACCAGGTCCTCATTGAACCTTGCCGTTTCCTCCGGGTTGAAATCTGAACTCATTGCTGCTCCCCTTTGGAGAAAAGATTAGCTGATTCAGGTTTCGAGGATGTAACTAAATCAATAACCTGCCTGAGATATACCACCCCAGCCCACCAGTAGAGTCCAATTCCCCAGAAGGCAAAGCCCCAAGCGATTGGCAGGATTATGTGCTGAATAGATTGGAATATGTCTGCCAGCAAAAGAAGCGGGAAAGCGTATAGCAAAGCGAATGTTCCAGCTTTCCCAAGAAAGTGAACCGGAAGCGGGCCATATCCGTGACTGGCAAGGACCGGATACATCAAAGCGAGCATTACATCTCTAGCTATCACGACTATGGCCAACCAGATGGGAATATTGTCATTGACCGCCAGTCCAATCAGGGTTGCGAAAATATACAATCTGTCGGCTGCAGGATCTAGCCTTGCTCCAAGTTTTGTGACTTGATTGAGTTTTCTGGCCAGAAAACCATCAAACCAATCACTGGCTGATGCGACAATCAAGACTAAAAGCGCCATCAGGTTTTGCTCTTGCAGAAGCAAAACCAAAAACACCGGAACCAGCAAGAGACGCATAATGCTCAAGGCATTAGGTACTGTCAGTTCGCTTTTTAGATCCACAGCTGCAGTCTATTGACCGTTACCGGTGCTTGACGAAA
>CAJXTQ010000008.1 GCA_913060985.1 uncultured Micrococcales bacterium
AGTGGCCCAAGAGGTTGCGGAAAAACAACTTCTGCAAGGATTTTGGCTCGTTGTCTCAATTGCCATAAGGGTCCGACTGCGAATCCGTGTGGTGAATGTGAATCCTGTGTTGAACTCGGCAGAGGTGGCGGAGGCTCGCTCGATGTGGTCGAAATTGACGCTGCAAGTCACAACGGAGTTGATGATGCCAGAGATCTACGTGAGCGTGCAATCTTCGCCCCAGCCCGCGACCGCTACAAAATCTTCATCTTGGACGAGGCCCACATGGTCACACCGCAAGGGTTCAACGCGCTGCTAAAAATCGTTGAGGAACCACCTGAACATGTGAAGTTCATTTTTGCCACCACCGAACCAGACAAGGTGATTAGCACCATTCGCTCAAGAACTCACCACTATCCGTTCAGACTTGTTGCAACAGCTGAGATGCTCTCCTACCTTGATCAGGTGTTGGAATCAGAAGGCGTAGAGGTGGAGGAGGGTGTTCTGCCCTTGGTTGTCCGCGCTGGCGGGGGTTCTGTCAGAGACACCCTTTCATTGATGGATCAGCTGGTCGCAGGGAGTGAAAACAGCAAGGTCACATATGAACGAGCTGTTGGCCTACTGGGCTTTACCCACGAGTCTTTGTTGTCAGAGATTATCGATGCCTTTGCATCGAATGACGGAGCCAAAGCTTTTGATGCAATTGACCGCGTTATCCAAACTGGTCAGGATGCCAGAAGGTTTCTAGACGACCTGCTCGAGAGACTTAGAGACCTGATAATTGCAATGAATCTGGGGGATCAGGCGGACCGTGTTCTAAGAGGAATGGCCCCTGAGCAACTAGAGCGAATCAGTATCCAGGCAAGCAAATTCGGCGATCGCCAGCTTGCTTCGATTGCAGAGACGGTTAATCAGTCATTGCAGGAATTCTCCGGTGCCACATCACCAAGACTTCATTTGGAGCTTTTGTGCGCAAAGGTTCTGGTTACAGCAACTGGAAATTCCCAAGTTGCTCCCAGGCCAGAGACCTCGGTAGCAGCCACTCCCGAGCCTGCGCAAACCAAACCGGAACAAAGTCAACCGGTGCAAACAAAATCCAAAACTCAAAAGGCATCCGAGCCAAAACAGGCAGTCGAAGAGAAATCCTCTGTGGCCGAAAGGGATGCATCCTCAGTTTCCGTTCAGGATTTCAAAAATCACTGGGAAGAAATCTTAGAAAAACTCGCTAAATCATCCAGATCCGCCTGGGCGGTTGCCTTCACTACAAAGGTGGTTGATTATCAGGATGGGGTGTTGACACTTCTTTTTCAGTCAAATAATGATGTCGACGCCTTCAAAAAAGCGGGAAATGCCGCGGAGCTTTTGCGCCAACAGATTTTTGACCTAATGGGTGTTCGGGTCAAATATAAAGCAAGGATTGCCGAAAAGATACAGCCTGAGCCTCAAGCTCCGAAGCAATCTTCGTCCCCGGAGAGCTCAGAACAGACAGAAGCTTCCAACCAACCCGAACCACCAGCACCTGAATCGGCGGCTGATGACAAACCAATCACCGAGCAGATGCCAACCGTTAACGAGGATTCATCTGCCCGAGAAGAGAAGCAAGGGGAGAGTGTTCTGAGGGATGTGCTCGGAGCTCAACCTTTAGATAAGGATTAGTGAGTTGTACGACGGCGTAATTCAGGACCTCATTGATGAACTCGGAAGACTGCCGGGGGTTGGTCCAAAATCAGCCCAGCGAATCGCATTTCACTTGCTTGAAGTCGAGGAAGATCAAGCAGCAAAACTTGCCGATGTGTTGAGGGAAGTTCGCTCTAAAGTCAGGTTTTGCGAGGAATGCGGCAACATCAGCGAGGAAGAGCGCTGCAATTTTTGCACCAATCCAGCTCGTGATCAGCATTCAATCTGTGTTGTTGAAGAGAGTAAAGACGTGCAGGCAATTGAGAGAACCAAGGAGTTCAGGGGTCGCTATCACGTTCTTGGAGGAGCAATCTCTCCGATTGCAGGGATTGGCCCCGATCAACTAAGAATCAAATCACTAATGAGTCGACTCAGCGACAGTGGGATAAAAGAACTAATCATTGCCACCAATCCAAACCTTGAAGGTGAGGCAACCGCTACCTATCTAACCCGCATGCTTGCGGGCATGGATATTGAGGTATTCAAGCTTGCCAGTGGGCTGCCGGTGGGTGGAGATTTGGAATATGCGGATGAAGTAACACTGGGTCGAGCCTTTGAAGGAAAGCGTCGGGTGAACTAGACTTTCGTTTTGTTCCAAACCGGGAGAGCCCATTGTCACTCATCGTCCAAAAATTTGGCGGTTCCAGTGTTGCCGATGCTGAGAAAATCAAGCACGTGGCACGCAGGGTAATTGAGTGCGCCAATGATGGAAACCAGGTTTGTGTGGTCGTAAGCGCTATGGGCGACACAACTGATGAGCTAATCGACCTGGCAAACAGCGTGACCGACACCCCGCGGGGACGAGAAATGGACATCTTGCTCAGCGCAGGCGAGCGAATTTCGATGTCACTCCTTGCCCTGGCAATAAACGACATGGGTGGAAAAGCTAAGAGCTTCACCGGTTTTCAGGCTGGAATTTCAACCGATAGCAAACACGGTGAAGCAAGGATTTTTGATATCAAGCCTGAGCGAATCAAAGAGGTTTTAGAGCAAGGCGAGGTTGCAATCATTGCTGGTTTCCAAGGGTTTGATGCAACAGTGAAAGATGTCACCACCCTGGGACGTGGCGGATCTGACACCACTGCAGTGGCGATGGCGGCTGCCTTGAACGCTGATTTGTGCGAGATCTACACCGATGTGGATGGCGTCTACACCGCTGATCCTAGAGTGGTGCCCCGTGCGCACAGGGTTTTTGAAATTGACATTGATTCGATGCTGGAGCTTGCTTCATCTGGCGCAAAGATCTTGCACACCCGAGCGGTCGAGTTTGCAAGAAGACATCAGGTGGATTTGCAGGTTAGGTCAACTTTTAGCCAGGACCCTGGCACCTACGTATATTCAAAGAAAAGAGATGACATGGAAGAGCCAATTGTTTCTGGTGTGGCAACCGATGACACTCAGTCAAAAATCACCGTAATCGGTGTTCCTGATATTCCCGGCAAGGCTGGTGAGATTTTTAGTGTTGTTAGTGAGGCTGGGGCAAACATCGACATGATTGTTCAAAACGTGTCGACCACTGAGGATCACCTGAGTGATATCTCCTTCACTCTTCCCCACAGTGATCGGGCAAAGGTTGTTCAGGCCCTGAAGGACCAGCAGTCTGAACTTGGCTTCGCGCAGGTAACCTACGATGACGAAATTGGAAAGCTAAGTGTTGTTGGTGCAGGAATGAAAACCCACCCGGGTGTCTCTGCAAAACTATTCAGAGCTCTGGCAAGGGCAAATGTCAACATTGAGATGATTTCAACCTCAGAAATTCGCATCTCTGTCGTCACTCGCGCCAGCCAGCTGAAAGAAGCAACCAGAATTGTTCACTCCGCATTCGAGCTTGATGCCGAACAGACTGCAGTTGTTTACGCGGGAACCGGTCGATGAGGCCTAACCTTGCGCTGGTTGGAGCAACCGGTGCCGTAGGTACTGTGATGATTGACATCATCAACAGCCGCGAGAATATCTGGGGCGAGATTCGCCTGATTGCATCGTCTCGATCCGCAGGCAAGCAAATAACCGTTCACGGTAAACCCCACACCGTGGTTGAACTTACTCCCGAGGCCTTCGATGGTATCGACATTGCAATGTTTGACGTCCCGGATGCTGTGAGTGAGTTCTGGGCACCAATTGCCGCTGAGCGCGGCGCAGTTGCAATCGATAACTCTGGTGCATTCAGAATGAATCCAGATGTTCCGCTGGTTGTTCCGGAGGTGAACCCGGAGAAGGCAAAACAAAGACCTCTGGGGATTATTTCAAATCCCAACTGCACAACTATGACCATGATGGCTGCTCTTGGTGCCCTTCATCGGAAGTGGAAACTAAGCGAACTTGTCGTGGCAAGCTACCAGGCAGTTAGTGGTGCCGGTGCGGAGGGGATTGCGCAGCTTGAGAGCGAAATCAAAGCAGTTGCCGAGGCCGAGACTCCAGGCATGAAGGCTGGTGAGGTTCGCGAGGCAATTGCCAAAGCAGGCATTGACAGCTCTCCGTGGCCCGCTCCGATTGCCCTGAATGTTATTCCGGTTGCAGGCTCTGCCAAAGAAGGTGGACACACCTCAGAGGAGCTCAAGGTCAGAAACGAATCGAGAAAGATTTTGGGAATTGACGATCTGAAAGTTGCAGCAACCTGCGTCCGAGTTCCGGTTCAGGTTTCCCACTCACTCGCTGTTCACGCAAAGTTTGAGAACAAACTAACTGTTGATGATGTAAGAGAAGAGCTTAAGAAGCAGCCAACTGTTGTTGTTCAGGATGATTTGGAGAATGGGGTTTTCCCAACACCTGCCGAGGTGGCAGGAGAAGATCCAACTTACGTCGGCAGGATTCGACAGAGTTTAGATTTTGATAAGTCAATTGAGATGTTTGTGGTTGGTGACAATCTTCGAAAAGGTGCAGCTCTGAACACCTATGAGATAGCAGAGCTTGTGGCCCAAGAATTCAATTAGTGGATTTCAATTAGGGTTGCCTCGGGCGGGCAAAAAAGCCTCAATGGTGCGTAAATGCTTGTCCCCAGACCTGCGCTAACATGCAACTCAACACTTTGTCCATCGAAAATCCATGATGAGATTCCCTTTGCATACTCAACCGGAAGGTCACAGTTTGTTGTAAGTGCCTTGCCACCGGGGAGGCAAACCTGACCACCGTGGGTGTGGCCGGCTAGCACCACTTGAGCCCCTTGCAGGGCAAGCTCTTGGATTGCCCTGTGATACGGAGCATGCACGACTCCAATTGTTAGTTCTGCTTTATCCTTTTTGATGCTCTTTTGGAGTTTTCTTGGATTGTCATATTGCTCATGCGGGTCATCCAGTCCAATGAGCCTGAGACTTATGCCGCCTAGGTCAATACTCTCCGAGGAATTATTGAGATTGCTCCAACCGGACATCAGCTCTGCTAGCTTCTCGCTGTCCAGACGCGGGGATGACTTCTTGCCGGATGGTTTAGTCAGGTAACCAAATGGATTCTTAAATACTGGTCCGCGATAGTCATTTCCACCAAACACAAACGCCCCGGGCAAATTCAACAGCGGCTCAAGTGCCCTAGCCGTGGCTTCCTCTTGCCCCACACCCCCAAGGTTGTCTCCGGTGTTTACGACCAAGTCAGGACTTAACGAAGAGAGTTTTTGGAGAAATCTCACTTTTTTTCGCTGACCGGCTCGGAAATGAAGGTCTGATATGTGGAGTATGCGAATTGGTTTTTCTAAACCCAGTTCGATTTTTGCGGTCCTCAGTTGAAAGTTTGTTCTGCCTATGAAAACCGCGTAACTAAACAAAGCTAGAGGGATTGCCACCAGGGCCAACAAGAAATACATCAACTAGCAATTCGGAATCAAAACGATGGCGCTGTTTGCCTGCACCAGGGATCCCGCTTCCGGATCAGTTCCCCAGGCAACCCCTGCTGGCAACTCTGGGTCACACTTGTTGTACAAGAAACCCTGAGAGGGCTGTGGCAGGCTGACTGCAAACCCAAGGTTTTCCAGCGCTGACTGAGCCTGAATTAGGTCGGCACCAGCAACAAATGGAACCTCAATTAGTCCCCCGCCAGAAACATAGATTTCGACCATCGTTCCTCTGGGCACCTCTTCGCTAGCAAATGGGAACGTGTCAGCTACCGCGCCCTCGGGCCTTGCTGATGAAATCGGTTCTTCGATGATCTTTGCATTCAGATCAAGAAGCTCTATTTGCTCGGCCGCCATAAGCGGATCCATTCCTGCGACATCTGGAACGGGAATTGTGAGTGGTTCAATGAACCTTGAACTTGCTGTTGGGAAAGCCTCCCCACCATAAACTTCGTTGACATCAGTCATGACAGTTCGCCAAATGTCGTGCCTGAGTGTCGAGACTGCTCTTCCATCGATGGACTTTCCTCTTTGTGGAATCAGTCCCTTAACGTTTCCAACCCAAACCGCGGTTGCAACCTCTGATGAGTACCCAACCATCCAGGTGTGGATTGATTCATCAGTGGTTCCAGTCTTTCCAGCGAGGGGAATTCCTTGGCCAGTGTTTGAGGCAATAGCGGTTCCTCCAGAAACAACCTGCTGCATGGCATATGCCAACGCTGCCGCAACATCCGGAGTAACTGCTTGAGAACACCTGGATTGAGGAACGTCGAGCGACTCTCCGGTGCGGCGTTTTGTAACTGAGTCAATCGCAACTGGTGAGCAGTAGGTTCCATTATTGGCAATGGCTGCGAAAGCACTGGCCATTGTTAGCGGTGCGATTTCATTCACACCCAGAATTGAGGATGGAACAAAGCTGAGTTCATCCCCATCAGCCCTGTGTACGCCAAAGTCAACTGCAGTGTCACGAATATCACAAAGATCTAGCTGGCTCGCCATGTCTGCGTAGGCGGTGTTCTGAGAAGTTCTGGTAGCCTGCAAAACGCTAAGGTCCTCTACTGTTTCACCACTGTTTCCGGGCTCCCAGGTTCCGACCAATCCGCCGCACCGTGCGGTGAACTCATTGGCGACATCCCATTCTTTCTCGCGCCCATCAACGTGGTCGCCAAGCGTGTATCCAGATTTCAGCCATTCTGCAAGAACGAATATCTTGTAAGTACTTCCTGGCTGGAATCCACTGGAGCCACCAAAGTCTTTGTCCGTGCTGTAGTTCACAGCAGTTCTTCCTGGACCCGGGTTATCGCTTTGGTCAAAGACTCTGTTTTGTGCCATTGTGATTATTCGGCCGGTGCCCGCTTCAACTGAAACTGCGGCTGTTCCAAATTCCCATTCGTTGTCAGCCGGAAGGTATTCGTTGACAGCTTCGTGTGCAGTTTGCTGTAGGTCCAAATCAAGGGTGGTGTAGATCTCCAGTCCACCTCTGCGAAGTAGCTCCTCGCGGTCCTCGCGGTCAACACCAAACTCAGGAGAGTTCCTAATCGTCCAAACCACGTAATCACAGAAATATGCGGTGGTCTGATCTGCTTCGCATCCAGTTTTTGTCTCACTGATTCGAGTCTGTATCGGTGAGGCTTTGTATGAGTCAGCCTGCTCTTGGGTTATAAACCCTTGATCTGCCATGTTTTGGATGACGTAGTTTCTTCTACCAATTCCGCGATCGAAGTTCTCAGACTCGTCGGGCTTGTAATCATTTGGAGATTTCAACATTCCTGCAAGATATGCAGCTTGCGGAACGTTTAGATTTTTTGCGGATGTCCCAAAGTAATACTGGCTGGCCGTTTCAACACCATTGATTTGATTTCCAAAAAAGGCGAGGTTTAGGTAGCCGGCCAAGATTTGCTTTTTGGAGACCTCTTTCTCCAAGGCTATCGCCAGTCTGATTTCTCGAAGTTTTCGCTCGATGGTTACCTCGGTGGCCGCGCGTATTGCCTCTTCATCACCTGATTGATTGGCTGCTTCAACCAATGAGTTTTTTACATACTGCATGGTTATGGTGCTGGCCCCGGGGCCCTCGCCAAAGGTTGCAAGGTTTGTCAGCGTGGCTCTAACCAAACTGATCATGTCAACACCGGCATGTTCGTAAAATCTTGGATCCTCGGTTGCAAGCACAGCTTCAATTAGGTTTGGAGAAATCTCTTCGAATGGAACCTCAACTCGGTTCTCGTGATAAAAGGTTGCAAGCTCTACTGGACGACCATCTCGCTGCGCATAGATGGTGCTTGCCTCACTGGAGTTGATTGGTCGGATATATGCGGGAAGTCCCTCAAACATAGAGATTCCAGTTGTGGTTAGCACTCCGCCAACCGCTACAGCGGGTGCGGCAATTGCCACAGCCAACACTCCGGCCGTGACGCTTAGGAACATAAACTTAAGCGTTGAGAGTATTGGCGAGGAATCTTTCTTCGCAGCCATAGACTCTAGGATAACTGGTCAAAACCTAAAGGGAGCTGAAAACATGGTCACATGGGAGTACATAACCACCCCACTTCTTTTGCACAAGGAAAGTGAAATTTTGAACACCTGGGGCGCCAAGGGTTATGAATTGGTGAGTATCACCACCGGTCCACAGGGTGGATTGATTGCTTTTATGAAAAGACCTAAGGAATAAGTCTTGCAGTTTGAAGAGAAATTAGCGGAGCTAGGTCACACCCTTCCCAGCGTTGCCCCACCAGCAGGCTCTTATCTACCGTCTTTGACCTCTGGCAATTTGGTATTTACAGCTGGCCAAATTCCCCTTGTGGAGGGAAAGCTTGCAGCCACGGGGAAAGTTGGCGCCGAGGTTGATCTTGAAACAGCCCAGCAGCTTGCGAGAATTTGTGTTCTTAATGGACTGGCTGCCGTAAAAAGCGAGATTGGCGATCTGCAAAGAATTAAGCGAATTGTGAAGCTGGTTGGTTTTGTGTCATCAGACCCGGGATTTATCCAACAGCCTCAGGTTATTAACGCCGCCAGCGATTTGCTCGCAGAAACCTTCGGAGAGATTGGACGCCACGCCCGCAGTGCCGTAGGCGTGGCAGTCCTCCCTCTTGATGCTCCTGTTGAAATAGAGCTGATCGTCGAATTCGATTAGTCCTCGCTTGGAGCGGTAGACATTTTTCCGCTGATGGAGTCCATCACTGATGTGTCGGCCAATGTCGTTACATCTCCTACCGGCCTGTCCTCGGCGACGTCCCTAAGCAGTCGACGCATGATTTTTCCGCTTCGAGTTTTAGGAAGTTCGTTCACAACAAAGATCTGCCTTGGCTTGGCGATCGGGCCAATCTCCTTGGCAACGTGCTCGCGAAGTTCCTTGGAAACATCCAGTTCGTTCATGGTCTTCTCTGCCTGGCTTCGCTTCATGATGCAGAAAGCCACAACTGCCTGACCGGTGGTTTCATCCTTGGCTCCAACAACTGCTGCCTCAGCAACATAGGGGTGAGCAACCAAAGCTGACTCGATCTCAGTGGTGGACAATCTGTGGCCAGAGACGTTCATTACGTCATCCACTCTTCCCAACAACCAGATGTCACCATCATCGTCGTATTTGGCTCCGTCTCCTGCGAAGTAGGTTCCTTCAAAGCGAGACCAGTAGGTCTCTTTGAATCTTTCGGGATCTCCCCAGATTCCTCTGAGCATCGATGGCCAAGGTTCGGTGACAGCAAGGTAACCGCCATGTCCAGGACCAACGTGCTTGCCTTCGTCATCGAGCACTTTGGCATCGATTCCGGGCAGTGGAACTTGAGCACTTCCTGGCTTGGCATCGGTAACTCCCGGCAAGGGGCTAATCATGATCGCTCCGGTTTCGGTTTGCCACCAAGTGTCGACAATTGGAGCCTTGTTGCCACCGATTACCTCTCGATACCAAACCCACGCCTCTGGGTTAATTGGCTCACCAACAGATCCCAAAACTCTGATTGAGGATAGGTCGTAGTGCTGAACAACTTCTCGACCCATCTTCATAAAGCTTCGGATTGCTGTTGGAGCGGTGTACAAAATTGTCACGTTATATTTCGCAGCAATATCCCACCATCTTCCCCAGTCAGGGGTGTCTGGGGTTCCCTCGTAAATAACCTGAGTTGCGGCATTGGCCAGTGGACCGTAGGCGACGTAGCTGTGGCCGGTGATCCAGCCAATGTCTGCAGTACACCAGTAGACATCGGTTTTGTCATGCAGGTCGAAAACGTTTTTGTGAGTGTAGCTAGCTTGGGTTAGATACCCACCCGATGTGTGAAGAATTCCTTTTGGCTTTCCGGTGGTTCCACTGGTGTAGAGGATGAACAGTGGCTGCTCTGCTGGGAATGGTTCGGCCACGTGCTCAGTATCAACAGTGGCCATCATTTCGTGCCACCAGACATCGATGCTGTCATCCCAAGCAACCTCCTGCTTGGTTCTTTCAACTACCAATACTTTCGAAACCGATGGGCACTTGCCATCAGCCAGTGCTCCGTCAACGTTTGGCTTAAGCGCACTCGCCCTTCCCTTTCGGTATCCGCCGTCGGCTGTGATGATTACCTTCGCTTCAGCGTCTTGAATTCGTTGCGCAAGACTGTCGGCACTAAATCCACCAAAGACAACTGAGTGGACTGCACCAATTCGCGCCACTGCCTGCATGGCGATTACAGCCTCCGGGATCATGGGCATATAGATTGCCACACGATCGCCGGGCTTCACGCCGAGCTTGATTAGAACGTTGGCAGCTTTTTTTACTTCCTCAAGTAGCTGCTGATAGGTGTAAACAGCTGTATCGCCAGGTTCACCTTCGAAAAATAGAGCCACTCTCTTTCCAAGGTCATTTTCTACATGTCGGTCCAGGCAGTTATAGCTAACGTTCAGCTCCCCATCGTGGAACCAGCGAGCGAATGGTGCATTTGACCAATCAAGGGTTTCGGTGAACGGCTTGTGCCAGTGAAGCTTGTTGGCTTGTTCCGCCCAGAAAGCTAAACGGTCTGATTTTGCTTTTTCATAGAGGTCTGGTTTTGCAATGGCGTTTGCGGCAAACTCAGCACTCGGCGGAAAATGGCGGGTTTCGGTAGATAGATTTTCGATCTCGTGATCGTTTGACATCATTGTCCTCCAGTCGACGTTGACTTTTTTATCTTGCCACAAAACTTAATTCTTGGAATCCGGTGATATTGGATTGTTTTCTTTTTGTAGTGGTTTAGTATTTCTGATGTCGGTTTACCGACCGAGGGCCTTGTTCCCCCCAATCGGGCCCTCATGGCGGCAGGTTTCCCCCCATTCCTGCCGCCTCTTATTTTTTCCACAGATTTCTTGCTAATCCCCATAAGCATTCGCAGTTGCTCAAGCCTTGAACTATGAGGCTCAACCCCGCTTTGCAGCAACTGCTTGAACTTCCCGATGTCACTGATGTTTTGATAATGGGGTGCGATTCCAGCTTTGTCTTTGATGGTGCTTGGAAGCAGGTTGCTAATCCTTTCAGAACAGCCGAGAAGCTCCGGAAACAGATTCTTGAGCTGGCAATGAGTTCAGGTGAGCGCTGGGATATAGCTAAGCCATTTGTTGACTTCAGCTTTGGCCACTTGCGATTCCACGCTCTGATGGGGGGAGTAGTCGCGGATGATGACCAGCTGGCAATTAGGGTGCATAGGGATTTTCCCGCTGAGGATCTGCACCCCAAGCTGAGATTGATTGCGGAGTCTGATGACAGCTATTTGATCTCGGGCGTCACTGGCTCCGGTAAGACAACTTTGCTTCACCAGATGCTCTCAGCAAATGGTCGAAGAACTGTCCTGATTGAACAAACGCCGGAAATCCAACTGATGCCACCCTCGGTAACCATTCGCTCTAGAAGGGCAAATATTGAGGGTGCCGGGTCGCTGACCTCCGCTGAGCTTTTAAATCAGGCCCTGCGGATGAGACCCGAGAGGATTGCCATTGGCGAGGTGCGAGGAGAGGAGATTATTTCTCTTCTGTTGGCTATCAATAATGGGCATAAGGGTGCTGCGGCAACCATCCACGCACATTCGCCAAAGGCCGTCCGCTCAAGGCTAATCACACTCGGCTTAATCGCGGGTGTTGGAAAAGAGTTGGTTTTAGATCTCTCGAAAAGCATCGACTGGCTAATTCATGTTGAGAACTGTCAGCTCGAGGGCATCTACAGCTGGAGAGAACTATGAGCGTGGATTTGCTCATTGCTGGAATTGCAGCTGGCCTAACTCCTCAGCAGGCTTTGGAGATCCAAAAAGACTCCATAGATAAGTTGCCAAAGCAAGACAAGAAAGAGTTTTGGGAATTATGGAATCTAGCCACCAAGGTGGGATCGCCAATCACTGAAGCGTTGAGAATGATTCAAATCTCAATGGATCAGCGAAGAAAATTTTTAGCCGAATTGGAGGCTATCTCGGCTACCCCAGCTGCAACCAGACAGCTGTTGACCTGGCTTCCAATTATTGGTTTGTCAGTAGCGCAGGTCATCGGCTTGAATCCACTCTCAGCGCTGAGTTCCACCCTTGGCCAGATGGTGTTTGCCTTTGCTATTGGTTTGTTTTTGCTGGGTGTCTACCTCTCAAGAAGGATTGCAAAAAAACTCACGGCATCGCTTCCAAGGACCAGCCTGAGACCCTTGAAGGATGCCCTGAAACTTAGGGCCGGTGTTCCACTGTCTGAATTGAAAACTGACAATGAGATTTTTGAAACTGCGATTTCAACCGGTGCCCCGGCTGCCAATATTTTGATTCAGCAGTATCTGCACAATCAACAAATTGAATTCGAGCGAAAGCGCAGTCTTCTGGCTAAAGATTCAGTGAAGCTACTTCTGCCTCTTGGTCTTACCTCGTTGCCCGCCTTTGTCTTAGTCACAGTTTTTCCACTCATAATTTCAAGCTTCAGAATGACAAATATCTAACCCGGGGAGGAAATATGCGAAGGCTGCTCGATGACAAAGGTGCCGCAACCGCGGAATATGCAATTGCAATGATGGCTGCAGTTGCTTTTGCCGGATTGCTTGTGTTGATTATGCGAAGTGATGAGGTGAGAACCATCTTGTTTGATTTAGTCAACCAGGCGCTAACAGTTGATTCACTGGAGGAGTGATGACGGTCTTGTGACTGCAGAGTTTGCACTCACAATCCCCAGTTTCATAATTCTTTTGATGACCTTGATCGGGACCTTTCAACTTGGAATGGAGCGAATTTCAAATCAGCAACTGGCGCAAGCCGAGGCCGTGAGGGTTGGCCTTGGTGAGGAAAGTGAATATGAGCAAGAGACCCAAATCGGAATGGTCTGCGTAAGGGTTTCCGGATCTCTGGAGGTATTGGATGGCTATGGCTGCGCGGTTGATTATCGATTCTCGAGGATTGATGACAGCAATGGCTTTGGGCTTGAGCTTTTTGGCAATTAGCCTGATTTCAATCGCCGCAATTGCCACCAATCTCTTATTTGTTTCAGGCAATCTAAGCTTCACTTCTCAACAGGCAGCCCTTCTTGCGGCAGATAGTTATCGCGGAATTACAACCGGTTTTCCCTGTGAGCGAGCATCAAATTTGGCGAGCCAACTTGACTTGAATCTAGTTTCATGTCGTATTGTCAATGGCGTTGCTGAAGTTGAGCTTGCTAGGACAGTCGGTTTTTTCAGACTCAGCTACAGAGCGTTTGCGGAATAGGAGAGGGCTTGCCAAAGAAGCTAGTTGTGGTTGAGTCGCCGGCTAAGGCGAAGACCATTAAGAAGTATTTGGGCACTGATTTTGAGGTGCTGGCCAGTGTTGGCCACATTCGGGATTTGGCAGATCCAAAGGATGTTCCGGCCGATAAGAAAAAAGGCTCAATGGGCAAATTCGCAATCGATATTGAAAATGACTTCGAGCCCTATTACAAAATTTCTCCCGGCAAAACCAAAACTGTTTCGGAGTTGAAATCTGCACTAAAAGATGCGGATGAGCTGTATCTGGCAACAGATGAGGATCGTGAGGGCGAGGCAATTGCCTGGCATCTATTGGATGTTTTGAAGCCAAAGGTCCCTGTGAAGCGAATGGTGTTCAACGAAATTACAAAAGAAGCCATCGAACAGGCCTATCAGCACACCAGAGACATAGATGACAATCTGGTGCAGGCGCAGGAGACCAGAAGGGTTGTCGATCGTCTTTATGGCTATGAGGTGTCTCCAATTCTTTGGAGAAAAATCAATCGAGGCCTAAGTGCTGGACGGGTGCAGTCGCCAGCTATGAGAATGATTGTCGAGCGCGAGCGTGAGCGAATGGCGCATGTTTCTGCCGATTACTCTTCTGTGACTGCAATTGTTACCCATCCTGAAACAGATTTTGAAGCAAAGCTCTACTCGGTTGATGGCCTCAAGCTTGCAACAGGCAAGAGTTTTGACGCAAACGGTCAACTAAATGGCGACTTCATGGTCATGGACCCGCAGCAAGCAAAGAGTCTTGAGGGCGAACTCGCTGGCAAAAGCGTGCAGGTATTGTCTGTGGAATCAAAACCCACGACTCGCAAACCCTACGCTCCATTCACAACTTCCACCTTGCAGCAGGATGCATCCAGGAAGCTTGGCCTGAGTGCGAAGCAGACCATGGATCTAGCTCAACAGCTATATCAAGAGGGTCACATAACTTATATGCGAACCGACTCCGCAAACCTTTCCGCGCAGGCAATTTCTGCTGCAAGAAAAGAGGTCGAGAGCCGGTTCGGCATTGAGTATTTGCCGGAGAAACCGAAGCAGTACGGATCCTCCAATAAAAACGCCCAGGAAGCCCACGAGGCGATTCGGCCCAGTGGTGACAATTTTCTCTACCCTTCAGATCTTCCAAAGTCTTTATCGCCAAAGGCAATTGCTCTTTATGAGCTGATTTATAAAAGAACCATTGCCTCGCAGATGTTGGAGGCGAAGCTCTCAACCACCTCCGTGAGACTGGGACTCAACGCTGACCGTGAATATATCTTCAGCGCAAGCGGAACGGTTGTGGTGTTCAAGGGATTTATGGCGGCCTACGAGGTCAGTGAAGATAAAGAGCAGAAAGAGTCCTCAAAGCTACCGGGAGTTTCTGAAGGTGAGAGTTTAGAGATTTACTCTCTGGAGGCCAAGGATCACTCAACACAACCACCTGCTCGCTATACGGAAGCATCGCTTGTGAAGGCTTTGGAAGAAGCTGGTATCGGAAGGCCGAGCACCTATGCTGCGATTATCAGCACGATCATCAATAAAGGCTATGTTTCCAAACAGGGCAGCGCCCTGGTTCCTGAGTGGATTGCTTTTACGGTAACTAGGTTTTTGGAGCAAAACTTCGGTGACTTGATTGAATACGACTTCACCGCCGGCATGGAGGCCGATCTTGACCGAATCGCAACAGGTGAGCTTGATCGCTCAAGCTGGTTGAAAGATTTCTACTTCGGTGATGGCGATAAGGGTCTAACCAAGGTTATTGAGGGGGTCGGCGATAGCGACCCAAGAGAGATCAACAGTTTTGAAATCTCGGAGGGCGTGACAC
>CAJXTQ010000009.1 GCA_913060985.1 uncultured Micrococcales bacterium
TTGATAAAAACGCAGTTCGAGTAATGGCGGGAGATTTGCAAGTGGGTCATATCCCACGAGAGATAGCCGACATGGTCCAAGGGCAGCTGAATGATCTTGGAGGTGGAGCCAAAGTCACCGGCAGATTCCACTTCGGAAAACACAATTCAGTACGACTGGATATGAAGATTCCGCTTGAGATCAAAGAGGAATAACAATTCATTCCGATCTCGATTAGAGGAGTTTCAAATGTTGAGGTGTCAGTTCCCGCATATCCCCGACGCCCAATAGTTTCATAGTCCTCTGAATCTCTGATTCTAGAATCTGTATTGACTTTCTAACCCCGTCAACGCCTCCGGCCATGAGCCCATAAAGATAGGCCCTGCCGATATAGGTGAAACTGGCGCCTTGGGCATAGCTAGCGACTATGTCCATACCGCTCATTATTCCTGTGTCAACATGGACTGGAACATCTTTACCAATCTCACGCACCACCTCTGGAAGAAGTAAAAACGGAACGGGGGCCCTGTCTAGCTGCCTTCCTCCATGGTTAGACAGCAGCACGGCATCCGCGCCACCATCAACCACACGCTTTGCATCCTCAACCGTCTGAATGCCCTTGACAATTAGCTTTCCCGGCCATTGCTTACGAATCCACTTCAAGTCATCAATATCAACGGTCGGGTCGAACATGAAATCTAGTAGCTCCGCAACAGTTCCATCCCAGCTATCCAAGGAAGCAAACTTCAGGCTGTCGGTGGTCAAGAAATTCCACCACCACTCAACGCGCGGAATTGCACCAACGATTGTTTTAGCGGTCAATGTCGGTGGAATTGTCATGCCGTTTCTTTTATCTCGAACCCTGTTGCCAGCAACTGGAACGTCAACGGTCACCATCAGAGTTTCATAGCCAGCCTTAGCAGCTCGCTGAATAAGCTCCTGGCTACGCTCTCTGTCTTTCCACATATACAACTGGAACCAGTTTCTGCCCTCCGCAGCAACAGAGGAAACCTCTTCGATTGACCTAGTTCCCATTGTTGAAAGGGCAAATGGGATACCTGCTTCCTTTGCGGCCACTGCTCCCGCATACTCACCCTCTGTGTGCATCATTCGGGTAAAGCCGGTCGGCGCAATGCCGAAGGGTAGCTTTGATTCTTTGCCAAACAGATCAACGGATAGAGAAACGTCAGACACGTCCTCAAGAATTCTTGGTTGGAACTCTATTTTTTTGAACGCATCCCGAGCTCTCTTCAATGACAGCTCATCATCAGCACCACCGTCTGTGTAGTCAAAAGGCTCAGAGGGGGTTCTCCGCTTCGCGATGTTGCGCAGATCCTCAATTGTGAAAGCCTTTGACAGCCTCCGCTGCCTCGAGTTCAGGATGAGCTTCCTGAACTTGAGTAATCCGGCCAGTTCGACGGGGTTTGGGAAACGCCTTTTTATTAACTTGTCTGTCAAATCCCTGCAACCTCCGGATTCGAAACGATTATCAGGTGCTCGCCATTTGTTAGCTCTTCGCCATTATGGACAATTCCGTTTATCTTCACCGTGGAGGATTCAGATGTTGGCAGGTCAAGAACTGCCCGTGTTCCGAATGGGACCACCAGTTTGATTTGCAAGTCGCCCTCATCTAGTTTCCAGTCAATTGAAATTGGCCCATATTTACTCTCGACCGTGGCCTTCGCAAATCCGATTGACTCGGTTGGCCTTGGAGACACCACGAACTTTTTGTAACCGGGGCTTTCTGGGTCTCTGGCGATTCCAGCAACGTAGTGATACACCCAATCAATCACTGCTCCATAGGCATAGTGATTGAAGCTAATCATTGAGGCGTCTTCCTGGTGCTCGTTCTCTGTTGCCATATCACCGGTGTGAATGCTTCCATCTTCCCGGATGGCGTCCCAACGCTCCCAGATTGTGGTCGCACCAGAATCAACCTGATACAACCATGAGCGGATTTCTCTTCGCAGAAGCATCATGAACGCCTCATCGGTGTAGCCTGCCTCTTCTAAGGCAAAAAGAATAAGAGGAGTGCCTAAGAATCCAGTCGTAATCTTTCCCTTGTCTGCGCGCACCATGGCAGCCAAATCTTTAGCGATGTCTCCACGCATATCCTCTGGACAGACACTGAACTGAAGGGCTATAGACGCGCCGGCGGTAGTTTTTACCGACTCCTCGCCAAATGCCTCCCAAGTCAGGTTGGCCATTTCTTTTGAAAGATCTAGGTATTTCTTGTGCATCTCGTGGTTGCCCAAAATCTTCTCGAAGCCGGCTAACAGCGACGCGGATTTCACGAAGAAACTGTTTGCAACGAAGTCTGCCGAGACTTTAGAAAGCCAAGGCTGATCTTCTGGAGCATCAGGATCGCACCAGTCGCCAAATTGGAACTCGGTTGGCAAAAGACCTGATGCGTCGCGCCGCATATTCAGCGAGTCAACCCACATCCTCATTGAATTCAGCTGCTGTCTCAGGATCTGCTCGGACCCATAAGACTGATAAACGGCATCTGGAACAATCGTTGCCGCATCGGCCCATCCAGCTCTACCAATTGTTTTCCAGCCACCAACGCTTGGTTGAAGTCTGATCAGGTCAGGTACTACCGCTGGCACTCCCTCGACTGGATCCTGGTCTATTTCCAGATCAATTAGCCATGAACGCCAAAAAGCTTCGGTGTCGAACAGCGTACTAGCGGTGTATGAAAAGGCCTGTGCATCACCGGTCCAACCAAGCCTTTCATCACGCTGGGGGCAATCCGTTGGAATGCCCACGAAATTGTCTAGTTGTGACCAAACCACGTTTGAGTGAAGCTTGTTCAGTCTCTGGTCGGCCGATACAAAACTTGATCTCGGCTCGCTAGCACTAGATATCGCTATCGCAACCGCATCGATGACCTCTACGTCACCCGCAACCTCGGCATATTGAAAACCGTGGAAGGTGAATCGGGACTCCAGTGTCGAGATACCGTCTTTGCCAAGTATGTATTTAGCGGTGGATTTTGCTGACCGCAGGGCTTTTGTATGCAGAGCTCCATCGGATTCCAAAACCTCTGCATGCCTGACGGTAACTTCTGTTCCCTTCGACCCCTTGACTCGAAGCCTTACCCAGCCGGCAATGTTTTGACCTGAATCGAGCTGAATGTTCCCAGCCCGATTTGAGATGGTCATCGGAAAGCTACCCACCTGAGTGATTCCTTTTGTGTGGCGAGGAACCAATTTTTCCTTGTCGAAATCTACAACTTTGACAGGCTTCCAGGTGGTGGAGTCGAAGTCAGGTTTTGACCACCCTGCCTGAGTCAAATTGAAATCGACTGTCGAGCCGTCATAAATGTCGGAGAAGATCACATTGGAAGTCGAGGTTTTCCAGGATGAATCTGTTTCGACAACCATCCTGCTACCGTCCTCGAGCTCGATCTCCAGCTGACCGATAACGGACGTATGCACGCCGTAGTTGTCGTACTTGTTCATGAAACCGAGCTTCCCTCGAAACCAACCATCGGCCAACTCAAAGCCCAATACGTTTGTGCCGGACTGCAGGGCCTTGGTGACATCTAGACAAACGAGATTGAGGCGCTCTTGATATGCGGTCCAGCCGGGCATCAGATATTCGCCCCATGAGTCATACCCGTTGATGGATGGTTGCACGACTCCGTGTGAGGAGAAATAGAGTCGAGCGCTTTTTGCTCGACTCGGAAGATCAAATTCTTTTCGGAAAAGATCAGCTGGTTCACTGTGCCTGGAACCTGAACTAATTGCCTGGCCTTGAATCTCTGAGTGCGGAACAGAAAACTCGATTCGAAGTGATTGCGACCATTCTGAGACTCCGCTCTCCGTTTGCACCCTAACCCTTACGAAATACACAGCCCTGGGACTCGGAACCAGCTTCTCAAGTTCAACCTCCAACTGCTTGTCACTCGCGACCATCCCAGTGCTAACGGGGGCTGAGAATAGCTCGGATGAATCATGTTCTATTTCATAACCCAGTTGCGTGGTCGCAGCTCTGTGACTTTCGACTTGCCAGCTGAGAAGAATCTTCTCTAATGGAACAGACACCAGTTCTCTTGAAAACTGGTGGGAAAGATTTTTGACGACCACTGACGACATTTGATTTCCAATCTTACCTGCACTATTTCAGGCATATCCTTGAATCGTTTCAACCTGCTGAGGCAAGACTATGACGATAGCTGAAAACACGCAACGTAGAGTATTGCGTGTTACCAGACTGTTATTAGTTCAAATTGAATCGATGGTCAAAAACGTATAATGTGGGAGATGTATTGAAACGATTCAATGCTCAGCTTTGCTGAAACTTTATTGGAGGTAAACAGAATGACTTCACTTAGAAGCCGGAAGGCAATGACCGCCATTGCCGGTTTTACGGTGGCTGCGTTTGCTCTCAGCGGTTGCGCTTCAGGCGACAGTGCTGACAGCGGAACCAGTACCGACACGGGCTCTTCTGACAGCGGATCAAGCTCAGAGCCGGTAGAGCTCTCGTTCTTGGTCGACAACAGCGATCAGACCGTAGGAACTGCTGAAGCTCTTGCGAGTGCGTTCACCGCGCAGAACCCAAACATCACCATCGACGTGGAGACACGTCCTGGAGGAGCTGAGGGTGACAACATCGTCAAGACCCGCCTTGCCACCGGAGAGATGACAGACATCTTCTGGTACAACTCAGGATCTCTTCTTCAGGCCTTGAACCCAAATGACACCCTTGTAGACCTCAGTGGCGAGGACTTCATGGACAATGTCAACGAGGCGTTCATCGCGGGTGTGACCTCTGGTGACGGCGTCTTTGGTGTTCCTGCTCAAACCGCCATGGGTGGAGGAATCCTCTACAACAAGGATATTTATGCTGAGCTTGGGCTTGAGGTTCCAGTGACCTGGGACGAGTTCATGGACAACAATGCTGCAATCAAAGCAGCGGGATACGATCCAGTAATTCAGACCTACGGTGACACCTGGACCTCACAGCTACTTGTTTTGGCCGACTACCACAACGTGGAGCAGGCAAACCCAGGCTGGGCTGCTGACTACACTGCAAACGAGGCAAACTATTCAGACACTGCCTCTGCTCGTCAGGGATTCGACCGACTTCAGGAGATTCACGAGGCTGGCTACATGAACAGTGATGCTGCAACTGCACTGTTCAATGACGGCCTAGCCAAGCTAGCCCTTGGAGAAGGTGCTCACTACCCAATGCTCACCTTCGCAGTCTCAACAATCAATGACATCGAGGGTGGAGACGTTGAGAAAATCGGTTTCTTCGCTCAGCCAGGTGATTCAGCAGACTCTAACGGTCTAACCGTTTGGCTGTCGGCTGCTATCTACATGCCACAGACCACCGAGGGAGCAGAGCGTGAGGCTGCACTGCAGTTCATGGACTTCGTAGCTTCAGCAGAGGGCTGCGCGGCGATTACCGAGGGTGTTGGACAGCAGGGTCCATACTTCATCAACAGCTGCACCGAAGTAGATGAGAGCCTCTCATCTCCAATCCGTGACATGTTCCCTTACTTCGAGACTCCTGGTGCCACCACCCCGGCACTAGAGTTCCTCTCACCGGTGAAGGGTCCTGCTCTTGAGCAGATCACCGTAGCAACCGGAACAGGTCAGTACACCGCCGAAGAGGCAGCTGCCCTGTACGACGAGGACGTCAAGAAGCAGGCCCAGCAGTTGGGCCTCGAGGGCTGGTAAATTCCCCCATTCACCCCCGGGTTTAGTATTAGCCCGGGGGTGAACCTCATCAAGGAGATCATCAGTGGCAGTAATTGGAACGGCGAGCAAAACCAAGGCGAGTGGTAAGTCCTTACAATCGAGGCACGTTTCAAAGGCTTATCCCGGATGGTTTTACGCGCCCGCGGCCATCATCTATGGAGTTTTGTTCCTACTGCCAACCCTTCTTAGTTTTTTCTTCAGTCTCACTAGATGGACACTTTTCGATTGGGAGTTCATCGGTTTTGACAACTTTTTACAATTTTTCAGCGAACCGTTTCTGATTCAGGGCACCTTCAACACCCTGTTTTTTGCTTTTTTCACATCCGGTACCAAAGTTGTTCTTGGAATGCTTCTTGCAATATGGCTATCCGGTCCAGTTTTTGCAAAGGGGTACCTCAGGGCGGTTATCTTCTTCCCGGTCTTGGTAAGCACCGTTGGTGTGGGTATTACCTTCAAGGAGTTGATGCAGCCCCAGGACGGTGTAATTAATGCTTCTCTAAGTTTCTTCGGGATTGAGGGACCAGGATGGCTAGCGGATCCGGGGATGGCGCTTTTTTCAGTCGCCATAGTTGATGTTTGGAGGGGCGTCGGTATAGCCACCGTTATCTATCTGGCAGGGCTTGCGGCAATCCCACAGGAATACACTGAGGCTGCCTTGATGGATGGAGCTACCAAACTAAAGAAGTTTAGGCACATCACGCTACCCCTGCTTTTCCCCGCAACTTCAACTGTGATCATCCTCAGCCTCATCGGCGGGCTGAGGTCATTTGATCTGATATGGGCGATGACTAAAGGTGGTCCGGGTTTTGCCTCTGACGTCTTAGCTTCAATCATCTTCAAGCAATATCAAGCCGGATTCTATGGACTGTCTACTGCCGGAAACGTGGTTCTTTTCATCGTGGTTACGGCCATTGTTTATCCCTTAAACAGATGGCTGAACAAGCGGGAGGTTGATTACTGATGAAGCGCGAGAAGCTGATCTTCACTTACCTTTCCGGGATCCTAGGCATCATTGTCACGGCCGTTCTCTTTGTTGTCCCGTTCATTTTTATTATCTTCACAGCTCTGAAAACAAAGGGCGAGGCAGCGTTATTAGAATTCTCGCCGCCGACTGAGATTCGCTTTTTTGAAAACCTGGTGGAAGTTATTCAAGCTAGAGATTTCATGGTGATTACGGCATTCATCAATTCCACAATACTGACCGTATCTTCTGTCGCCGCGCTTGTAATTCTCGGTGCAATGGTCGCATTCGTTCTGCAAAGAAGAATGACAAAATTCAACGGGCTAATTAACGCACTGATACTCGCTGGTCTAATTATTCCCCCCGCTGTGGTGCCAACGATTTGGGTCTTGCAAGGTCTAGGACTGTTTAAGACTTTGCATGGGCTTATATTTATACAAATAGCCTTTGGTTTGTCATTCACTACCCTCTTGTTTCGAGCATTTATTGCATCTATTCCAAAGGAGCTGGATGAGGCCGCGATTATCGATGGTGCTGGCCCACTGAAGCTTTTCTTCAGAGTGATTTTCCCGCTATTGAAATCAGTCATTTTTACGGTGATTATCCTGCAGTCGATCTTCATCTTCAATGACTTTCAAAACCCGCTCTACTTCTTGCCGGGAGACGAAAACGCGACTGTTCAGTTGACTTTGTACAACTTCCAGGCCCAGTTCAATACATCTTTCAATCTGCTCTACATGAACATTTTGATTATCACGATTCCTATGTTGATTCTCTTCCTACTGTTCAACAACCGAATTGTGAGTGGAATGACAGCAGGAGCGGTGAAGGGCTAATTTAAGGCTCTCTCTTGAACCAGCAGATTTCCCCTGCTCGTGGTCTCAGGACTTCCGGTGATTACCCTTTTTCCTGTTCTGTTTTCAATTATCGAGTTGAGAGTTTTGTTGTTTACTCCTCCACCGACAATTTTTACAGCGTCATACTGACGTCCTTGAATTTCCTCTAGCTCTTTGAATACACGACCGTAAGCGCTCGCCAGCGAGTCCAAGACTCTGCGAACGGTAACAACACGCTCGACCTCATCCCCATATAGTTCATTCAGAACTGCCTGGTGATCCCCTGCCGCCATCAACCTTGAATCATTGATATCAATCGCCTCTTGCTGGGCAACCTCTGAAGCTCTCTGAATTAGGTCATGCAGATCTTGCTGAGTGATACCCCAGGTGTTTCTCAGTTGCTCCAGCACCCACATGCCATTGATGTTTTTGAGGAATCTCACCGAATTGCCATATCCCAATTCATTTGTGAAGCCGGCGTCGCGAGCCTCGTTGGTAATCCTAGGTGAGTCACTGTTTACACCAATAAGTGACCATGTGCCACTTGAAACCAGAATGTTGTCATCTCCGGCCTCAGCCCCGACAAAAGCACTTGCGGTGTCATGCGAGGCGACATTGATAAAGGTCAAATTACTGAACTCGCCCAATCCCTGCCCGATGATGTTCCCAGGTTCAACAAGAGGTGGCAGTGTCAGTTTCATGGGCAATCTAGAAATCAGTTCTTGGTCCCACTGTCTTGTTTCTGGGTTAACCAAGCCGGTGGTGCTGGCATTGGTTACCTCCGCAAGTTTGACCCCTGTAAATAGGTAATTCAGGTAATCGGGGAGAAGCAATGGCTCAATGACATTGCCTCCTTGCTCTACAGATTGCCTATAGAGCTGATAAACCGTATTGAAAGGAAGATACTGAAGGCCGTTTCTGGAATACAGGTAATCAAAGCCCAGTAATTCATTAAGCTCTTCACTTGCTGGAACGTTTTTTGGATCACGGTAACAGCGCAGAAGATTTGCGGTATTCAAGTCAACGTAATCAACGGCCCAGCTATTGATTCCCACACTGGAAACCTCATGCCCAATTAATGCTTCTGAAATCGCAGCCCTTACTGAATCAACAATTTCATTTAGCGGCCAAAATACTCCGTCCACGTTTTCATAAAAGGGATATTGAAACCGTGCAATCTCTTTGCTGTCCTTTGCCGTTCCCAGAATCGCCCGACCACTAGAGGCCCCCAAATCAATTGCTAAGTGCACTTGTTTACCTCAAGAAAGCTGCCGCCACGCCTGCATCCACCGGTATGTGAAGACCTGTTGTGTGACTGAGTTCACCAGATGTCAGGGCGAATACTGCATTTGCAACATTCTCTGGAAGCACCTCTCGCTTGAGCAAAGTTCTCTGCGCGTAAAACTTGCCCAGCTCCTCTTCTCTTACCCCATAAACCTTCGCTCTTGAGGCACCCCAGCCCCCAGCGAAGATGCCAGAACCACGAACCACTCCATCTGGGTTAATGCCATTAACCCTGATTCCGTGTTCTCCCAGCTCCGCTGCCAAAAGTCGAACCTGATGGGCCTGATCCGCTTTGGTCGCTGAATAAGCAATGTTGTTAGGACCGGCAAAAACAGAATTCTTCGAAGAAATATAGATTATGTCTCCACCCATTCCCTGAGAAATCATCTGCGCTGCAGACTCTCTAGACACTAAGA
Organism: uncultured Micrococcales bacterium; assembly: GCA_913060985.1. Classification (GTDB taxonomy): domain Bacteria; phylum Actinomycetota; class Actinomycetes; order Actinomycetales; family Microbacteriaceae; genus CAJXVY01. Next base: position 9,188 of record CAJXTQ010000009.1, read on the forward strand.
AGCTTCCCTTTGCCATAACGTTGTGTTGCAAATCCCAGTCCTTTTCGGTGGTCTCGAGCAGGGACTTTGACAGAGAAAGACCTGCATTGTTCACTACTAGGTCGACCCCTCCAAATGCGAGTGCTGTATCAGCTAAAGCTTTTTTGACGTCAGCTTCATTTGTGACATCGACCTTCAGTGCGACTGCAACATCTGGGCCGCCAAGTTCAGCTGCTAGTTGCTCAGCTGATTCAATATTTAGATCAGCAATTCCAACGCAGGCGCCCTCTTGGACCACTCGCTCAACAATTGCCTTACCGATTCCGCTTGCGCCACCCGTTACGAAAGCAACCCTCCCGGCTAAGGGCTTGGGTTTGGGCATTCTTTTCAGTTTGGCTTCTTCTAGATCCCAGTATTCGATACGGAACTTCTCACGCTCGTCAATCGGCTGATACTTATCAATCGCCTCAGCGCCCCGCATCACGTTTATGGCGTTGAGATAAAATTCTCCGGCAACCCGGGCAGTCTGTTTATTTGCACCGAATGAGAACATGCCGACTCCTGGAACCAAAATGATTGCGGGGTCTGCTCCGCGCATTGCTGGCGAGTCTTTCTTGGCGTGCTTTTTGTAATAGGCGGCATAATCCTTGCGATACTGCAGATGGAGTTCACCCAGGCGTTTCTTTACCTTGTCTAAATCAGCCTCTGGGGGTAAATCTAAAACCATCGGTTTTACTTTTGTCCGCAAGAAGTGATCCGGGCAACTCGTTCCTAGCTCAGCTAGCTGCTTGAGTTTCGAAGATTCCAGAAACTCCAGAACCCGTGGGTCGTCATTGAAGTGGCCAAGCATTGGCTTATCTGTTGAAGCCAAGCCTCGAAGAAGCGGGGCCAGTTCTGCCGCTTTTGAAAGTCTCTTTGGCTTTGGAAGAGGCTTGAACTTGGCAACCTTGGTTCCAAAGGGGTTTTTCTTTCCCTTCTCTCGGATGTAGGCCTCTGCCTGCCTAATGATCTTGAGCGAGTTTTTCTCACACTGTTTACTCGTTGAGCCCCAAGCTGTAATTCCGTGTCCGCCAAGTATGCAACCTATCGCCTGCGGATTTTTTCTTTTGATCTCTGCAATGTCGAGCCCTAGCTGGAATCCCGGCCTGCGCCAGGGGACCCAAACAACTGTGTCTCCAAAGATCTTTTCAGTTAGCTTTTTCCCATTCACTGAGGTAGCGATAGCGATACCACTGTCTGGATGAAGATGGTCAACATGATTTGCATCCACTAAAGCATGCATAGCCGTGTCAATACTCGGAGCGGCCCCGCCTTTTCCGTGAAGGCAGTAATCAAAAGCAGCCACCATTTCATCTTCTCTGGCAACTCCTGGGTAGACATCTTTCAGGGCTCTGGTCCGGTCCAGTCTCAGTACGGCTAAGTTCTGCTCGGTCAGTGTTCCTAGGTCGCCACCGGACCCCTTCACCCAAATAAGCTCGATATCCTCTCCAGTGACAGGGTCAGTTTGAAAACCCTTTGCACTGGTATTTCCACCTGCAAAATTTGTGTTTTTTGGGTCCTTGCCGAGCTTATTGGACCGCTCGACTAAAGCTTTTACGACTGTATTTGCTTGGCTCATGCTCCCCATCCAGCTTGTTCACCGCCGATTCTCTCGGCTGCGATGAATGAAGCGTAACCGCTGTTTTTGTAGTCATTCATTGGGTCTGCGGAAAAACCTCGAGAAGCCCTCCACTCAGCCAAGGTCTCCCTGACATCAACTTGGTAAGCATCCATGAAAATGTCATTTGCAGCCATTACGTCTCCTTCTAGCTGAGCCTCCCGCAAAGCGTCTGAGTCAACAAGCAGGGCCCGTGCAGTCATCTCCTGCACATTCAAAACCGAGCGAATCTGGGCTGGGATCTTCTCCTCTACGTTGTGGCCCTGGTCAAGCATGAAGGCCACTTCGCTGTCCCCATCGAGTCCCCCACCCCTGATTACCTCAAACATGATTCTGAACAACTGAAACGGATCTGCGGCTCCAACGATTAGGTCATCATCCGCATAAAAACGACTGTTGAAATCAAAGCTTCCGAGCTTGCCCAGCCTCAGAAGTTGCATGACGATAAATTCAATGTTTGTGCTGGGTGCGTGGTGACCGGTATCCAAACAAACAACAGCTTGATCACCCAATTGCAAAGTTTGGACATAGCTGGTTCCCCAGTCTGGAACGTCTGTGTGATAGAAAGCCGGTTCAAATATCTTGTATTCGAGAACTAGCCTTTGTTCCTTGCTTAGCTCTTTATAAATCAAGCTTAGGCTGTCAGTCAGCCTGTCCTGTCTGGACCGCATATCGTCCTGGCCAGGGTAATTTGTTCCGTCTGCCAACCAGATCTTTAGATCCCGTGAGCCGGTCTTATTCATAATCTCGATGCATTCGAGATGATGGTCAATCGCCTTTTGCCTAACTCTGGGATCTGAATGAGTTAGCCCTCCGAATTTATAGTCTTCGTCCTGAAAAGTATTTGAGTTTATTGTCCCGAGCTGTACACCTTTGTCCTCCGCGAACTTCTTCAAATCTTGATAATCATCAACCTTGTCCCAGGGTATGTGCAAGGCAACCTTATTTGCCAAACCTGTATATAGGTTTACTTGAGCGGCATCAGAAATTTTCTCATAGGGATTACGTGGAACTCCTGGCTGAGGAAAGACTTTGAATCTAGTGCCCGTATTCCCATAAGCCCAGGAGGGAACCTCGATTTCGAGCCGCTCCAGGATTTTGAATTGTTCTGCTGTAAGGCTTCTCATAATTCTTCCTAAAATTGAATCGTTTCAATTCTAGGCTTAAGAATTCTTTATAGCAATTCATCATCTGCCTGTTTATCAAATTGAAATGTTTTGAAATAGTATTTCCCTATGAGACAGGCCAGCATTACCGATGTTGCAAAAAAAGCGGGGGTTTCTATTGGAACCGTTTCAAATGTGTTGAATCATCCTACGAGAGTAAGACCTGCGACAGTAAAGAAGGTCCAAAAAGCAATTCTCGAGCTTGGTTTTGTGAGAAATGACGCCGCCAGACAACTCAAAGCAGGGAACTCCACCACTGTTGGCCTAATTCTCCCTGACGCATCAAACCCCTTTTTTGCTGAAGTTTCAAAAGGTGCAGAAGACTCCGCTAATGAGCATGACTACTCGGTGATAATCGGAAACAGCTCGGAAAATAACGACAGGGAATCTCGATACATCCAACTTTTCCACGAGCAACGTGTCGGAGGCGTGCTTATTAGCCCGGTTAGAGGGGTTGCAGAGAGGGTAGCTGAACTTCGTCAAATGGGCATTAGCTCAGTCGTTGTCGACAGGGAGGCAGACCCGACTCTTTGTTGCTCAGTTTCAATGGATGATGTTGCCGGTGGAAGGCTTGCTGGAAGGCACCTGATCGACATTGGGTGCAAGCACATAGCTTTTGTAGGTGGTGGCCCTGAAATTCAGCAGACAGTCGACCGTCTGGAGGGGCTTAGAAGAGAGCTCGGCGAACACCCTGAGGTAACTCTTTCCGTGTATGAAACCGAGGAGATGAATGTTTTAGCGGGCCGCTCGATTGGTGAAAAGCTTGGGGAATTAGAGACTAAAGAACGTCCAGATGGCGTGTTCGCGGCAAATGATCTGATCGGAGTGGGGGTTATGCAGGGGCTGCTGTTTGAAAACAACGTCAAGATTCCTCAGGAAATTGCCATTATTGGCTATGACGACATCGATTTTGCAAGGTCGACTATTGTCCCCATGTCATCCGTTAGGCAACCAGCTCACCTGCTGGGATCATCAGCAGTCGAGCTGTTGCTTTCTGAGCTAACCGACGATGAGCATGTCCATAGGCAAATCACCTTTCAGCCCGAATTGGTAGTCAGAGCAAGTTCTAGCAAGTAATTTCCCTTGCAGTTCGGGAATACCTCCGTTATCCTTTTGTTACATTCATTAGAAACAACTCCAAGGGCGTAGTTCCGAGCAACATGAAAGGAAATATGCCCGCGTTTGAGTATCACTGCACAGTATGTGACAGCACAGTA
>CAJXTQ010000010.1 GCA_913060985.1 uncultured Micrococcales bacterium
ACCAGATTGAACTGCTGAAGACCTTCGATGCGGAGTAATTGGTGAAAATAGTAATTCTTGCCGGTGGAATATCCCCGGAACGCGATGTTTCGCTGAAATCAGGAAGAAGACTTGCCGATCATCTTGCTGAGGCGGGTGTAGAGAGTGAAATTAGAGAACCCGATGAGCTACTGATTGATTATCTTGCAACCACCAAGCCAGACCTTGTTTGGTCAGTTCTTCACGGAGCCGGTGGTGAAGATGGCAGTATTCAAAGACTTTTAGAGATGCTTGATGTGAGCTTTGTTGGGGCTGGCAGCGAAAGTGCCAAAATTGCCTGGAACAAGGCTGCAGCCAAAAGTTTGATCAAATCAGTTGGAATTTCAACACCTGAATGGATTGCTCTTCCAAAAAACACTTTCAAACAACTAAATGCGAAGTCCGTGCTCGACGTGGTTGGCGAACGCATAGGTTTTCCACTGGTAACTAAACCAATCAGAGGCGGTTCTGCTCAAGGTGTGGTTAGGTCTGAAAACGCTAAAGAACTGGCCAAGTCAATGATTGAGGCTTATGCCTATGGCGATGAGGTTGTGATTGAAAAACACATTGAGGGCACAGAGCTGGCAATCACGATTGTTGACACTGGCAATGGTCCAATTGCCCTTCCAGCGGTAGAAATCGTCGCTGAAAGTGGCAATTTTGGCTACGAAGAACGATATATCCCTGGTGAAACGACTTTCTTTGCCCCAGCAAGACTTGATAGCCAAGCGGCCGAAAAAGCCGCCGAGATGGCGGTAAAGGCCCACGAAACACTCGGTCTTGGGGTATTTGGTCGAATTGACATGATTGTTGACAAAGACAACGTTCCCTGGTTTTTGGAGGCGTCAATCATTCCTGGCCTTACAGAAACCTCACTCGCTCCTCAAGCCTTTGTTGCAGCTGGTTGGACTCTTGGTGAGGGATACAAAGCTATTGCTGAATCAGCAATTAGTCGTCAATCTCGTCGATGATTCTCTTCAAATCAGCAAAATTTGCAAAATCAATGACCAGTTGACCCCGCTTTTTGCCCAGTTTGATCGAAACTGAGGTGTTCAGTCTTTCCTCGAGGCGTTCTTCAAGTTCAGTAAGTGCGCCACCTGTGGTACCGGCGGTAATGGTTGCCTTGGGTTTTTTGCCTTTCGCAACTGAAATAAGCTCCTCCAGAGCTCTCACACTCAGCCCCTGTTTGATTACCTTTTCTGCAAGCTCGATAACCTGCTGTTCGCCTTCTACCGCGAGCAATGCTCTGGCGTGACCAGAGCTAATAACACCGCTAACCAACTTTTCTTGAACGGAAACGGGGAGCCTCATAAGTCTCAGTGTGTTTGTAATCTGCGGTCTAGATCTTCCGAGTCTGTCAGCAAGCTGCTCTTGAGTGATCCCGAAGTCCTCCAACAGTTGTTTATAAGCAGCGGCCTCTTCGAGCGGGTTTAGATCACTTCTGTGAAGGTTTTCAAGCAATGCATCGCGAAGCATGTTCTCGTCGGTGGTCTCACGGATTATTGCTGGAATCTCAGCAAGACCGGCCTCTTTTGAGGCTCTCCAGCGTCTTTCGCCCATAATTAGCTGGAAACCGCCCTCCGAAGGCCTTACAACTATGGGTTGAAGCACGCCGAATTCGCGAACGGAATGAACTAGTTCTTGAAACGCCTCTGGTTCGAAAACATCTCTAGGCTGTTGAGGGTTTGGTTGAATCTCATTTACTGGGATGCTTGCAAAGGCAGCACCAGGAACCGGAAGCAAGGTAGTTTTCTGTTCGGAACTGAAAAAGACATCTACAGCATCTTTTTCACCACTGGGAATCAGGGCTCCAATGCCTTTTCCTAAACCACCTCTTTTTTCAACCATTTAGCTGTTCTTTCCCTTTGCTGCGATTTCCAACGCCGCCTCCAAATAAGCTATTGAACCGCTACTTTGCGGGTCATAAGAAATTATGGTCTGTGAATAGCTCGGAGCCTCGGATATTCGCACTGATCTCGGAATAATTGCCGAAAGGGTTTGCTGCGGGAAGTGCTTCCTGACCTCGTCAACAACTTGATTACTGAGGTTGGTTCGCCCATCATGCATGGTCAGCAATATGGTTGACAGCTCCAAATCGGGGTTTAGGTGTTGCTTGATTCTTTGAATGTTGTTCATCAACTGACTCAAACCCTCAAGGGCGTAATACTCGCACTGAATTGGAAGCAATACATCATCCGCAGCTACAAAGGCATTGATTGTCAGTAGGCCCAAGGATGGCGGTGAATCTATAAAAACGTAGTCAATGCCTTGTTCTGACGTGGTAAAAAATTCACTTAGGGCATTCTTTAGCAAAAACTCTCTGCTTGGAATTGAAACCATCTCAATTTCCGCACCGGCAAGGTTTAGCGTGGCGGGAAGACAAAGAAGGTTTTCAGAAAAGGTGGAAACCTTCACCAAATCCTTTAGGGGCTTAGCGCCAATTATCGCCTCATAGGTGCCCTCAACATCACCGTGGTGCTCCACGCCTAGAGCTGTAGAGGCATTGCCCTGCGGATCCAAATCCACGACCAGTACCCGCATGCCCTTTGAAGCCAATGCGGCAGCAATATTCACCGCACTTGTTGTTTTTCCCACACCACCTTTTTGGTTGGTTACCGCAAAGATGCGAGGGCTTGATGGGTGTGTAAGTTCAGTTGCTTCTATTTTTTTCAACCGCTGCTGATTGGTAACAATCTCCGCCGCGAGAGGTGGTTGCTCAGTCATCTTTTTCCCATGTTTCACGTGAAACATATTCGATGTTCTCTTTTCCAGAACCTCTCCAACCGGTGTCGTTGGGTGACTGAACATCTCGATGCATTGGATAGCCAAGACCCGGGTAAACACTTGGTTTAGTTACCGATGTCTGCTCAGCTTGATTTTCAGTCAATTCTGCACCTTTACTTCAACAAGTTTGGTTGGCTCTTGAAGCGAATCCTTACCCGCATAAACTACCTCAAAAGATTCAATTTTGAACTTTTTTACCAGTTTCCTGGCGTCCTCAATCTCCTCCTCCGCCTTAGCTCCCTTCAGGGCAAGTAAACGACCACCCGGCAGCAGGCTTGGAACAGAAAAACGGATCAATTTAGGGAGTGCTGCCACCGCCCTTGCGATTACAACGTCAAACTGAGGATCCAGTTCTTCCCCCCTGGCCCTGAAAACCCTGACGTTGTCCAAACCTAATTCCTTGGCCACATTCTTTAGCCAATCACTTCGGCGCTCCATCGGCTCAACAAGGGTTACCTGGTTTTCAGGATTTGCGATTGCAACGGGAATTCCAGGCAAGCCTGCGCCAGAACCAATGTCTGCAACCTTCTCGTGTTCTTCAATAAGTTCGGCAACCACTGCTGAGTTGAGGATGTGACGAGACCATAGCTTGTCTAGCTCGCGGGGACCCAAGAGGCCTAGCGTCTCTGAATCCCTTGCAAGAAGATCAGCGTACTTAACCGCAAGTTCGTATCTATCCCCAAAAACAGCTTTGGCTGTCTCTGGAACCTGCTCAACGTCTGAATGTTTCACGTGAAACAATTAGCTGTTTTTGACGACAATGTGTCGATCTCTGCCTTGGCCCTCAGACTCTGAAACGTATCCTGCCTCTGCTACTAGGTCGTGAACGATTTTTCGCTCATAGGAGGTCATTGGCTCAAGGTGCTGATCCTTACCCGTCTCCTCGATTTTCTGCAGGGTTTTCTCAACCAGGAACTCAAGCTCTTCTTCACGCTTTTTTCGGGAGCCAGAGATATCAAGAATTACTCTTGAGAGCTCTGTAGTTTTGACCTGCACTGCCAATCGAGTTATCTCTTGCAGGGCAACCACCGTTTCGGGGTCGGATAGAAGTTTTAGGTTGGAACTAGCCAGCTCGGAGGTAATTGACACCAACGGCCGCTCATTCGAAACACCAATGTCTAGATCCCCATCGATATCAGCTATGTCCAATAGTTCTTCAAGGAAATCTGCGGCGTACTCGCCTTCTTGTTCCATTTCAACCATTACTTCTTCTTCTTTCTTCTGGACTTGTTTACCGGCTGCTGACGCTGACCGCTTGGCTTCTCTGGCTCTGATTCCGCCGATTCAGTTGCCGAATCCTCTTCAATCTTGAGCTTGCCCTTTTTGGCAAGTCTTGCTTGGCGTTCCTTATAAGCGATTGAACCCGGAGTTGGCATATTTCGGATAACGATGAACTGCTGAACCATTGTCCAAACATTGGATGATAGCCAGTAGGTCACCAAGGCCAGCGGAAAGCTCACTCCAGAGATAAGGAAAACAAATGGCAATACGTAGAGCAATATCTTCTGCGTCTGCATGAACTGACTGTTTTGAACATCAGGATTCTGGTTTTTGGCCATGATCTGCTTCTGGGTAATGAACTGTGAAGCACTCATCAGCACAACCATCACCGCCGCCAGAATGCGAACAGCCCAGACGCTCTCTCCGTCAAATCCGTCATCAAAAGTTGAGATAAAAGTTGCAGATAACTTGGCGCCTAGGAATGACGCCTCTCGGAAAGATTCAGCAAGTTCTGCATCAAGCAGTCCAACTCCGTCGCGATTATTTTGTGCGTCATTAATAACAAAGAAAAGACTGATAAAAATAGGCATCTGCAACAGCAGCGGCAGGCAGGAGCTAAGGGGGTTTGATCCAGTTCGCTTATAGAGGTCCATCTGCTCTCTAGCGAACTTCTCTCGAGAATCTCTGTCGGTCTTTCCCTTGTATTTCTTCTGGAGTTTTTGAAGTTCTGGCTGCACCAGCATCATGTTCCGTTGGCTCTTAATTTGCCTAACAAAAACGGGGATAAGAGCAGCTCTAACCACGAGCACCAAACCAACTACAGTGAGCACCCATGTGAGTCCGGAGTCTGCACCAAACCCGACAAAAGTCCATATGTTGTGGAACACAACAAGTATGAGTTCAATTACCCACTTAATCGGCCATAGTAAATCTGGCATCGCCTATCCTTTTTTCTTCGGAATGACAAATCCTAGTTCAGTTACCTGAATCCAGCCTGGTCCGGTCTTGAAATCATCTATTCCACCCTCGGACCAAGGATTACATCTGAGCACTCTCCAACTGGAAATTGGTAGTGCTCTAATCACACCCAGTTGCTGGAAACTACCTAAAGCATAAGCCGAACAAGAGGGATAGTACCTACAAACGTTTCCATACAGAGGACTGATCAGTTTCCTGTAAACCAGAAGAAAAGCTACAACCAAGTTTCTTGGAATCAATACAAGGAACTGTAGGAATCTCACTTTGACCTCTTTTGCAGGGTTTCAAACGCTTTACTAACTTCGTCTTGAAGTTGTTGAAAATTCAAATCCAAAATAGGTTTTTCGGCTCTTAGAACGAAGTCAAGACCAAATGGAGTATCTACAAATTCAGAGCAAGCAGATCGTAGTCTTCTTTTGACAAGGTTTCTTGTAACGGCGTTCCCTACCCTTTTGGGAACGACAAATCCAAACCTGTTGAGGGAATTCGGGGAAGGTCGAGCACTAACAACCAAACTAGGGGTTCTGTACTTGATCCCAGTTCTAGAAACTGCTCTGAACTCTTGCGAATCGCGCAGACGATGAGCGCGAGAAATCATTACTTTTAGGCGCTGAGCTCTGAACGGCCCTTGCGACGGCGAGCAGAGAGAATCGCTCTGCCGGCACGAGTGCGCATTCTCAGCCTGAAGCCGTGGTTCTTTGCGCGCTTACGGTTGTTTGGCTGAAAGGTTCTCTTTGTCAATTTCGTTCCTCACTAAAACTTTGTTGTAATCAAAACAACCGCTTAAAGATACGCTAAGCGGCCGGAATAAGTCAATCATTTTGTTCTAAACGACAGCTCTTAGCACAAAACCCTTAATTAGTACTTGAAAGACACGCACAAAAATTTGATTAATGTGCATTAGATGCTGTTGAATATGTCCAGCTTGGGGATAACCCTAGCAACTTATCCACAAGTAGCTGTAAGTTATTCACAGCATGACGCCGTTGTGTATAACCTGTGGATAACTACTCAAGTGATGGGGAAAAAATGAATGACGAACAAGTGCAATCCATTTGGGAATCACTTGTCACCACCCTTTCCTCAGATCATCGAATAACCCCTCAGATGGTGGGATTCATAAGCCTGGCCGAACCAAAAGGAATTCTTGGCGAAACGCTTTATCTCGAAGTTCCCAATGACCTGACGCGCTCAATGATTGAGACCAGGCTTAGTGAGCCCATCCAAGACGCGATGAGGGAAATATCGGAATTTGGCGGTCCATCGACTTTTGCTGTTGTTATTAACCCGAGTATTGAAGTCCCCGAGAAGGAAGAATCAGAGCCAAATTGGGTTCAGAACAAACTAAAAGAACCAGATCCAGCAACAGGTCCAGTTGAGACCTCGGATGTAATTGGCCTGAATCCAAAATACAGCTTTGAAAACTTTGTGACCGGGGGAAGTAACAGATTCGCGCATGCTGCCGCTTTTGCCGTTGCTGAGGCCCCCGCTCAGGCATACAACCCTTTATTTATTTACGGATCGAGCGGGCTGGGCAAAACACATCTCTTGCATGCGATTGGTCACTATGCCAAACATTTGTATCCCAGAGTAAAAGTTCAATACGTTTCCAGTGAAGAATTCACCAACAGCTTCATCAATGCGATTCAGAACAACCAAACTAATGAATTCCAGGCGCACTACAGAGATGTCGACATTTTGCTCATTGACGATATTCAGTTCCTACAGGGTAAAGATCAGACTCAAGAAGCTTTCTTCCACACGTTCAATACACTTCACGATCACAACAAACAAGTTGTCATCACATCTGATGTTCCACCGAAACAACTAACAGGTTTCGAGGAGCGGATGCTGTCAAGATTTGAGTGGGGGCTACTCACTGACATCCAGGCACCGGAATTTGAGACTCGTGTGGCAATCCTCAGGAAAAAAGCGCAAAACGAGAATCTGGATATACCTGATGAAGTCATAGAGTTCATGGCTGCGAGAGTATCTTCGAATATTCGAGAGCTTGAAGGAACGTTGATTCGAGTCACCGCGTACGCGAATTTGAACAAGACAGAGGTTGATATAAATCTGGTTCAAACCGTACTCAAAGACGTGGTTCCACTTGGCGTGGGAACCAATGTTGATCCAATAGCAATCATCAATGCAACCGCTGACTACTACAAAATAAGTGTTGATGACATCTTTGGTTCAGGCAGACAGCAAGCGGTTGCGCTGGCAAGGCAGATCGCGATGCATATCTGCAGAGAAAAAACGGATTTATCTCTACCCAAAATCGGGAACATTTTTGGCAACAGAGACCACACGACTGTGATGTATGCCACAAAAAAGGTCAGCAAACTCATGCGCGAGCGTAGATACATCTACAACCAGGTTTCTGAAATTATTGACAAAATCGAAAGATCGGCTCGATAGTTATTCAGTTTTTCTGTGGAAAACTTGTGGATAACTTACAAATAATGTGGATGTTTTCCAAAAATAATCGATAAAACTGTGTAAATAGAAATAGTTATCCACAACTTATTAATCTATCCACAGAGTTATACACAGCACTAATAACAACTTACATAAATGTAGTTATTAGAGGATTCCAAGCGTGTTGCTTTTTATACACACTCTCAACAGGGGTTATTGAAATTATTATTTAAATTTGGATTATTTGATATCAATTCAAACTTGTGTAAAACCTGATGTATTGAATTCTTGACCCCGCCTAAAGCGAAATATGTCAAGATAAGATTTCCGAGATCAAGGGGAACCATTGAAATTTGAAGCAGATAAAGATGTTTTGGCTGACGCAGTCAACTTTGTTGTGCGTTTATTGCCGCAAAGAGCTTCACTACCAATTCTTTCCGGTGTCTTGATCGAAGCGAAAAACAATGAAATAACGCTCTCGGTTTTTGATTATGAAGTTTCAGCAAAATCGACAATAGGCGCTAACGTCACCACCGACGGCACTGTGTTGGTCCTCGGAAAATTGCTTTCAGAAATAGTCAACAAATTACCCAAAGACCAAGTTCTTTTTGAATTAGTTGACAATAAGGTAAACGTCTCTTCCGCATCCTCAAAGTTCAATCTCTTGACTATGCCAACCAGCGAGTACCCAGAACTGCCCGCTCTTCCACCAACTTCTGGGGAAGTTGAAGGACAGTCCTTTGCACAAGCTGTAACACAGGTTGCCCATGCTGCATCCAAAGAAGATGTAACCCCAGTACTTACAGGTGTCTTGATCGAAGCGACAAACGACTCACTAAACCTTGTGGCAACAGATCGGTATCGCGTCGCAGTCAAATCAATCCCCTGGAAATCATCGGTTTCTGACTCGGTTCTTATACCAGCACGTACTCTTCAAGAAATTGCAAGAACTTTTTCAAACCAAGGATCCCTGGCAGTTTCTATCGAAAAAACAGAAGAGCGACAAATGGTCGCTTTTTCGGCTAACAATAAAAGTGTCACTTCAGTCCTGCTGAAAGGCAATTTCCCGGCTGTTTTGAGTTTATTCCCAGAAAATATCGACCATGAAGCAATAGCAAGTGTTGATGAAATCGAGGAAGCAACAAAGAGGGTTTCGCTGGTTGTTGAAGGTGACAACCCGATTAGATATAACTTTGGAAACGAAACAGTCACCATCAAATCAATCACGAGCGAAACCGCGCAAGCATCAGAAGAAGTTGCGGTTGAACTAATTGGGGAAGAAATAGGTGTTTCTCTAAAACCCCAATTTGTTCTTGATGGACTAAGTGGAATCAACACCGAACATGTGAGTTTTGGTTTTACAAAAAACCAACAAAACCCCGCCAAGCCAGGGCCGCTTTTGTTTACAGAGCGAGGCGATAAAGCTGGAGAGTTCAAATACCTTCTTCAACCCAACCTGCTTGACGAAAACTAATGCAGGTAACTTCTTTATCACTTGTTAATTACAGAAATTACCAGCAGCTCAATCTGACCCTGAAACCCGGGATAAATTTATTTATAGGAAAAAACGGTCAAGGCAAAACAAACCTTGTTGAAGCGATTCGGTACTGCTCAACCCTTTCTTCCCACAGATCCCCAACTTCGGCTCTAATAACCGCAGACAAAGATCAATCTCTGATTGGCGTGGAACTAGAGAATCAAGGAAAGAAACTAAAACTCGGGATTGAACTAAACAAATCTTTAGCAAACCGGCACAGCATAAACGGGAACATTGTAAAAAAATCTTCCGAAGTGCTCGGTGCACTAACTACGGTTATTTTCTCCCCCGAAGACATCGATCTAATTAGAAGAGACCCGTCAACCAGGAGGGGGTTTCTAAATGACCTGGGAATTCAGCTAAGACCGGCCTATTTTCAAACTCTTTCGGATTATGAACGAGTCTTGAAGCAAAGAAATGCGCTTTTGAAATCTGCTAAGGGAAGGTCAATAGACACATCAACACTTGAATTATGGGATGAGCAACTAGTCGAACTCGCAAGTCGAATAATCGAAAACAGAGAGCAGTTGATCCGGTCGATTGCGCCGGGTGTGAATGAAAAATATTCGACGATATCCAAAAGCGAATCAGAAATTGAAATTTATCAAATCAGTTCAATCGATATTGATTACAGAAACCACACCACAGAGGAAATCAAAGAAAAACTCGAATTTGCCATAAGGGGCTTGCGTCAAGAGGAAATCGATAGAGGTATCACCCTGATTGGACCACAACGAGATGATTTACAGATAAAGCTCTCCGGACTTTCCTCAAAAGAGCACGCTTCACAGGGTGAAGCCTGGTCACTGGCTCTTTCTCTAAAACTTGCAAGCGCCGAACTAATCGCTGAGTCGTCAAACACAGGCAAGCCGGTGATTATTTTGGATGATGTCTTTAGTGTTCTTGACTCAAGCAGGAGGGAAGCTCTAACCGAGTTCATGAGTGGATATGAACAGGTGTTAATAACTGCCGCCGTCGAAGAAGATGTTCCCCTAACATCAAAGGCAACTAGGTTTATTGTGGAGAGTGGCAAAGTTGAGTGATTATGCGAGCAACTTCTATCGCGAACTACTGAAAACCTTTAGTGGCAAAACCAGCTATGAACAGAAAAAGCTGCGCTTGAAACCCAAGTCAAACTCGAAACCCTTTGATAAAGATCGAGATCCTGTGAAACTTTCAGCGGGGATTGATGAAATAGTCGGGCAATTTAATTGGAACTCTCAACTCAGCAAAGCAGAGCTATTTGTCTCCTGGCCAGACATCGTGGGCCCACATGTCGCAAATGCGTGCAAACCCACAAACCTGAATAACTCAATCTTGCATGTGGATTGCATCTCGACTGCCTGGGCGACTCAAATGAGACTAATGGCTGTGCAGGTTTTGGAAGAGGTGAATCAGAACTATCCAGATTTGGAAATCAAAGAAATAAAGTTTCATGCCCCACAGGCTCCAAGCTGGAAAAAAGGTAGTCGATCTGTCCCCGGAAGAGGCCCCAGAGACACATATGGATAAAAATACCATCCTGAAGGTCTTTTTGCCCCTCTGCGGTAGGATAGAAGAGTTAGCAGCCCCGAATCTAAGTCGGTGAGTCATCGCATTTCACGGGTCCTAACAAAAACTGAGGAGCAAACTTAATATGAGTAAATCCGAAAACTACGGTGCGGCCAATATTCAGATTCTCGAAGGACTCGAGGCTGTTAGAAAAAGACCCGGTATGTATATCGGATCCACCGGACCACGAGGTCTGCACCACCTCGTTTATGAAATTGTCGACAACTCAGTTGACGAGGCCCTAGCTGGCTACTGTTCAAACATCCAAATCACCATCAATAAAGATGGAACCCTAAGCGTCCAAGATGACGGTCGAGGAATTCCCGTAGATCTTCACCCTGTTGAAAAACGTCCGGCGGTTGAAGTTGTGTTGACTGTTTTGCACGCTGGAGGAAAATTCGGAGGTGGCGGCTACGCCGTATCAGGTGGTCTGCACGGAGTTGGAGCAAGTGTTGTGAATGCCCTCTCTCACCATTTAGATGTTGAGGTTGCAAGAGATGGATTCCTCTGGACCCAAAGCTACACTCAAGGTGTCCCCGATCATGACCTAAAGAAAAACGGCAAAGTTGACTACACCGGGACAAAGATTTCTTTCAAACCCAACGATGAAATATTTGAAACTGTTGAGTTTGATTATGAAACACTGCGGGCACGATTCCAGCAGATGTGTTTTTTGAATAAGGGACTTCGTATAACCCTCACCGACGAGCGCGATGGTCGCACCGATAGTTATCACTACGAAAAAGGGTTGATTGATTATGTCGACTATCTGAATTCGAGTAAGAAAAACGACAAGGTTCACGACGAGGTGATTTCGATTGAGAGTGAGCTCGATGACAAGACCATGTCGGTTGAAATCGCCATGCAGTGGACAACGGCATTCACTGAAAGTGTCCACACCTACGCAAACACCATCAACACCCATGAGGGTGGAACGCACGAAGAGGGTTTTAGATCTGCTCTGACATCGCTAATCAATCGCTTCGCCAGAGATAAGGGATTACTCAAAGAAAAGGATGAAAACCTAACAGGTGATG
>CAJXTQ010000011.1 GCA_913060985.1 uncultured Micrococcales bacterium
CCGCAAGGGGCAATTTCAGTGGATCTGAGATTTGGTTGCACTTGAGTCGACGGTCCTTCACAGACTCTGTCAAACTTTGGACAACTCGGTAAACATTAGTGGGATTTCAGCACTCTGTCAAATAACTTTCCACTAATCAAAAATTAGTGCCGCCAGATTCTTTTTTCCTCGTCGGATAATCATCAAATTTCCAGGCAGGAGCTGTGATTTGTCCAGCTCTTCACTCTCAATTTTTTGATTATTCAGATACACCCCGCCCTCAGAGATTGCCCTTCTGGCAGCGCCCAAAGATGGAGTGAGGCCTGTTGCAACCAAAGCTTGTGGAATATTCTCGACCTCTGAGCCCATGGCGTTGGGCAAGCTGTCCGCTGCAGATCTCAAAGTACTGCCATCGAGCTGATCGAGCTGATCGGTTCCAAACAAGGCCTGCGATACATCTCTTACTCTCTCAGCGACCTTCTCTGAGTGGACTAAAGCTGTCACCTCGAAAGCCAGCCGCTTTTGGGCAGAGCGAAGAAACGGTTTTTCACTTACCTCAAGCTCCAATTGCTCTATCTCTTCTCGACTGAGAAAGGTGAAAATCTTCAAAAGCTTGACCGCATCTGCATCCATTACATTCAGCCAAAACTGATAAAACGCATAGGGAGAGGTCATTTCCTCATCCAGCCAAACGGCATTTCCCTCGCTTTTTCCAAATTTCTGACCATCCGCATTGGTTATCAGAGGGGTGGCAAGCAGGTGAACGCTTTCCTGTTCGGCATAGTGAATCAAATCTGCCCCTGCGGTTAGGTTTCCCCATTGATCGCTGCCGCCAGTCTGCATCACGCAGCCATAGCGACGGTAAAGCTCCAGGAAGTCATTTCCCTGCAAAATCTGATAGCTGAATTCTGTGTAGCTGATGCCCGCCTCGCTATTCAGTCTGGCGCTAACTGCATCTTTTGAAAGCATCTTCCCCACTCGAAAATACTTCCCAACATCTCTTAGTAGGTCAATTGCCGAGAGTTTTCCAGTCCAGTCAAGGTTGTTCACAAGCTGGGTGGCATTTTCACCCTCGGTGGATAGAAATCTCGCGGTTTGCCTTGCGAGTTTTTCGACCCATTCGGCGACAGTTTCTTTGGTGTTGAGTTGCCTCTCGGCATTAGGCTTCGGGTCACCGATCAGCCCAGTCGCTCCGCCAACAAGACATAGTGGCTTATGGCCGGCAAGCTGCAATCGGCGCATGGTCAATAGCTGAACAAGGTTTCCCAGGTGAAGACTCGGTGCCGTTGGATCAAATCCGCAATAAAAACTGATGCTTTGGGTGTTCAGCACCTCTCTGAGTTTGGCCTCATCTGTTGAGAGCGCTATCAAACCCCTCCATTGAAGCTCCTCGTAGATTCCATCGAAGCTTGTATCGTTGGCTTGCAAACTAATTCTCCAAATCCGTCCTTGGGGCAATCTTTCGAAGCTCCATAAGCTGATCAAGTACCCTCGGCAGAGCAGTTCCGCCGGCTCCGTCACGAGACTTTATGGAACCGCTGACGCTGAGAACTTCCCTAACCTCTGGTTTTAGCTCTTTGGAAATCTCTGCAAGTTGCTTGTCGGTGAGGTCCTCCAGACCAACTCCCAGCTCCTCGCATTTTGAAACCATCTGACCGGTGATCTCGTGGGCATTTTTAAATGGAACGCCTTGTCTGACCAACCACTCGGCAACATCGGTTGCAAGCGAGAAGCCCGCCGGAGCCAGCTCTTCAAGCCGCTGGGTGTGGAAGACAAGGTTCTTAATCATCCCGTTAATTGCAGGAAGGACTAGCAGAAGCGTGTCCACAGAATCAAATACCGGCTCTTTATCCTCTTGTAAGTCACGGTTGTAACTCAGCGGGAGGCCTTTCAGAGTTGTCAATAGTGAGGTTAGATTTCCAATCAATCTTCCAGCTTTACCCCGGGTTAGTTCTGCGATGTCGGGATTTTTCTTCTGCGGCATGATTGAGGAACCTGTCGAAAACTCATCACTGAGCTGAACATAGCCAAACTCCGCCGTTGACCATGAGATTAGCTCCTCGCTAAATCTTGATAGATCGATGCCTATTTGCGCACAAATAAACAAAAACTCACTCGCGACATCGCGAGAACTGGTTGCGTCCATCGAATTCTTTTCAGGAGCTTTGAGGCCAAGCTTTTCAGCAACAAGTGATGGATCGAGTCCGAGAGAAGAGCCCGCTAGTGCGCCCGCCCCATAGGGAGAAAGGCTGGCCCTTCCCTGCCAGTCTTCGAGTCGCTGCAGATTCCTAACCTGCGGCCATGCATGAGCGAGCAGGTGGTGCGCAAGCAATACCGGTTGGGCGTGCTGAAAATGAGTTCTGCCAGGCATCGCAACTCCCATGTGGGTCTCTGCCTGGATTGTTAACTGCTCGATATAGCTGATGAGCAATGATTGGATCTCCGCAGCTGCATCAATCATGAACAGCCTGATTTCAGTAGCTATTTGATCATTCCTTGACCTGCCCGCACGGAGCTTGCCACCCAAATCCGACCCAGCGATTTCAATCAATCCGCGCTCCAGCGCAGAGTGAACATCCTCATCTGTGTCCTTAGGCTTGAATGACCCTTTCTCGACTCGGGACTCCAGTTGGTCAACCGCCTTCAACAGTTCGGTCAGCTCTTCGGGGTTTAGGTAACCTTTGTCCGCCAGCGCCTCCGCATGGGCTCGCGATCCAAGTAGGTCGTATTTAGCCAACCGCCAGTCAAAGTGGGTGGACTTGCTTAGATTGGCCATCTCCGGGCTGGGTCCGCTTGCGAACCTACTACCCCAGAGAGAATCGCTATTTTTGCTGGCCATGTCTTTTCGCCGATAGCTTTGAAGGCATTGACCACAGCTCGATGAAACCCTTTGCTAACGAGGAATCGAAGCTGTCATCGCTGTCATAGGTGGCAAGGTTGTAGTCATAAAGACTCTGATCACTTCTTCTGCCGGTGACGGAAGCATGTCCAGCCTGAAGTTTCAATCTAATCTCTCCTGAGACATGCTTTTGGGTGTGATCAATAAACGCATCTAAGGCGCTTTTCAATTCACTAAACCAAAGACCCTCATAAACCAAATCTGCCCATCTGGATTCGACACCCCGCTTGAACCGGTTGACATCGCGCTCCATAGTCAAATTCTCCAGTTCCTCATGAGCGTTGATCAAAGCAATTGCTCCGGGAGCCTCATAAATTTCACGGGATTTGATGCCAACCAGCCTGTCTTCAACCAGGTCAATTCTGCCAACTCCGTGCTTTCCAGCTACCTGGTTCATAATTTCTACCGCCTGCAAAGCAGTGACACTCTTTCCATCAATTTCGACCGGGATACCCTGTTCGAACTTGATGATTACCTCATCGGCTGGCTTAACATCAGCCGGATCCTGGGTATATGAATATAAATCTTCAATCGGGCCGTTCCAAGGGTCTTCTAAAAACCCTGTCTCGATTGCCCTTCCCCATACGTTTTGATCAATGGAATAGGGGCTTTTCTTACTCTGTGCAATTGGCAGGTTGTGCTCCGCCGCGTACTCAATTGCCTTGTCCCTGGTCAGGGCCAAATCCCTAATTGGGGCCACCGATGTCAAGTCTGGGTTAATCGCCGCAACCGCAGCCTCAAACCGAACCTGATCGTTTCCCTTTCCGGTGCAGCCGTGGGCGACACTGTTGCCTCCGAGCTTATTTGCCGTGAGAGCGAGATGCTTTGCAATTAATGGTCTTGAGAGAGCTGAAACAAGTGGGTAGCGCTTCTGATACATAGCGTTTGCCTTCAGCGCGGGCATTAGGTAATCATCAGCGAACTCCTCTTTGGCATCGATTACAACTGACTCAACGGCGCCGCAATCTAAAGCTCGCTGGCGTATAACCTCCATGTCCTCGCCATCCTGGCCAACGTCGATGGCCATAGCCACGACCTCTTTACCGGTAGCCTGCTTGAGCCAGCCAATCCCTACTGATGTATCTAGTCCGCCTGAATAGGCAAGAACTATCCGCTCTGACATTCGTCTCCTTGTTATTTACCCGCTAATTCTAGAACCGAGTTAGTCATTGTTGGCCAGAAAGGACATAAGTGCTTTCTGAGCATGAAGTCTATTCTCTGCCTGCTGCCAAACAAGACTGCGTTTTCCGTCGATTACTTCCGCCGTTACCTCATTACCGCGATAAGCAGGCAGGCAGTGAAGAAAAATTGCCTCCGAGCTAGCTTTCTCGAAAAGCTTTTCATCAACTCGGTAATCCTGCAGGTCAGAAATCCGCTCAGACTGCTCGGCCTCCATACCCATTGACACCCAGGTGTCAGTTGTCACGATGTCTGCACCACTTACGGCTTCAACTGGATCGCTGGTGACAAGTATCTCTCCAGTTCCTAACTCCCTGGCTCTTGCAACAACCTTCTCGTCTGGCTGATAGTTCGTAGGCGCTGCTATTGAAACATTCATTCCCGCCATGGCTGCTGCAAGCAGATAGCTATTAGCGATGTTGTTTGCACCATCCCCGACGTATGCAACTTTCAACCCCTCTGTTTTTCCGAAGTGCTCGGTAATTGTTTGCAGATCGGCTAGCAGTTGACACGGGTGGTAATCATCACTGAGGCCGCTGATAACCGGAACGCCAGCGTGTTGAGCCATCTCCTCAAGATTCGATTGAGCGAAAGTCCTCCACATAATCTGGCTAACTTGACGACCCAAAACTCTTGCGGTGTCAGCAATGGATTCGCTTTTAGCTAACTGTGAGGACTGCGAATCGATTAGCAGTGGATATCCACCCATTTCACTCACGCCCACGGAAAACGAAACCCGTGTGCGGGTGGAAGTCTTGTCAAAAATTAGGGCAACCGATTTTGGTCCCTCAAAAGATCGGTCGGCGAAGCGATTGGACTTTAGTTTGATTGCGGAAGCAATAATCTGAGCCTGCTCTTGAGGGCTGATGTCATCATCTTTCAAAAAATGTCTCGTCATTTGGTCACCTGTGTTCCAACTCCGGATTCCGTGAAAATCTCAAGCAAAATGCTGTGGGGGTCACGTCCATCAATTATGTGCGCTTTTGGCACACCTCCATCAACCGCCTCAAGGCATGCTGTCATCTTGGGGACCATTCCAGATTCCAAATTTGGAATAAGTTGCCTCAACTCAGAGCTGGTTATCTCACTTATGAGACTCGATCTGTCTGGCCAGTCTGAGTACAAACCCGGGACATCTGTAAGCACGATTAGCTTCTCCGCCCCGAGCGCCACTGCGAGACTGGCTGCCGCCAAGTCTGCATTTACATTTAGTAGCTCTCCAGAGACATTTGGGGCAACAGAAGAGATAACCGGTATCTTTCCATCCGAAATCAAATCCAGTACGGCACGAGGATTGACACTTCTAACCTCGCCGACAAGCCCGAGATCAACCTGACCATCGGCCGTCTCAACCTTGGTTTTCTCGGCCAAGAAAAGGGCTTTGTCTTCGCCGCTTAAGACCTTGGCCTGAGCTCCAGCCTGTTCGATCAAGCCAACCAGGCCAGCGCCAACAACTTCGCGAAGAACCTCTCTTATTACAGGTATTGATTCTGGGGTGGTTACCCTGAGGCCGCCTTTAAACTCTGTTTCGATTCCCAGTTCGGCAAGCTTTGCGGTGATCTGCGGCCCTCCACCGTGAACGACCACTGGTCTGATGCCAACGAACCTCAGATATGCCATATCTTCAGCGAAACTTTTTTGTAGGGCCTCATCAACCATGGCATTTCCACCGAATTTGATGACAACAGTCCTGCCATGAAACTCCCTCAGCCAACCGAGTGACTCGATAAGCGTCTCGGCCTTTAGTCTCGCTAGTCCGGTGTCAGCAGATTCTGCGGGTTTCATCAGCTTGAGTACTCACTGTTCTCGCTCACGTAAGCATGGGTTAGGTCGTTTGTGAAAACAGTAGCTTCCGATTGGCCATTTTTGAGATCTATCTCAATCTCTACCAATCTGTCAGTCAGATCGACTTGACTTCTGTCCTCCTGCGGAACCGAGTCATCTGCAACACAAACTCCATTAATCGTAAGTTTTGACTGCATGGGGTCAAAATTTCCGCTAACGGTCCCAATTGCCGCATAGATCCTTCCCCAATTTGGGTCAGCTCCATAAATTGCCGCCTTGAACAGGTTGTTTCTTGCAACACTCCGGCCAACCTCAACGGCTAGTTGTTCTGATTCTGCACCTAGGACACGTATGTGAATGTCGTGGTCTGCACCCTCAGCATCCCTCAGCAGCTGCATTGCAAGATCCATGCACAGCTCGTCTAAAAGAAGTTGAAACTCTTCGGCTTCCGGTTCCACTCCACTGGCCCCGTTTGCCATCAAAACTACGTGGTCGTTAGTGGATGTGCAGCCGTCACTGTCAAGTCGGTTAAAGCTTTTCTCAACTGCTGTCTCCAAAAACTTCTGAAGTTTGGAAGGAGCAACCTTTGCGTCGGTAGTAATAAAAACCAGCATGGTTGCAAGCGCCGGAGCAAGCATTCCCGCTCCTTTGGCAATTCCGCCAATGCTGTAGCCGCTACCGTCTCGAATGGCATGCTTTTGAACACTATCGGTGGTCATGATCGCCTCTGCAGCCTGATAGCCGCCACTGGCATCGAGACTTTGGTGCGCTAATTCCAAGCCTTTGATAATTTTGGCCTCATCCAATTGCTCGCCAATCAACCCCGTGGAGGCAACCAAGACCTCTATTGGCGCTAATCCAAGAAGCTCAGCAGCGCGTTCTGCGGTTTTGTGAGTGAGCTGGAAGCCTTGAGGTCCGGTAAAGCAATTCGCTCCCCCACTGTTCACCGCAACAGCCCGCGCCTTGCCGGTCTTTGCAACTTCCTTGGACCAAATGATGGGGTTTGCTATCGCCTTATTGGAGGTGAAAACATTTGCGCATGAGTCATCCGGCCCAGTGTTCACAATTAGGGCAAAATCTTTACCCTTTGGTTTTAGGCCGGCGGTGGCGCCACTAGCAAGAAAGCCTCCGGGGTAGGTAACGCTCATGGCCTTAAACCTGCCTGGCCGAGCCCACTTGTTTCAAAAAGCCCCAAGCTGAGATTCATTGACTGAATCGCGGCTCCCGCTGTCCCCTTGACCAAATTGTCAATTGCGCACAAAACAGTAAGCCTGCCCGATTCATCAAAGTGGTAGCTGATCTGGGCCCGATTTGAACCCCTAACCGAAACCGTTTCGGGTGGCGAGTCCAAGAGGTCTACAAAGTTTTCATCTCCGTAGGCCGATTCGAAAGCCTCAATCACCTGCTGCTGAGTTCCACGAAGCTTTGTGGATACCACGGCCATGATTCCCCGGCTAATTGGCGCTAAGACTGGAGTGAAGGTTATGACAGGGTTCTCCGCCCCTGCCTTTTCTAGGTTTTGAATAACCTCGGGTATATGCCTGTGGCTACCCCCTACCGCATAGGCCCGGAGATTCTCAGTCATCTCGCTATTTAAAAGCTCGACTTTGGCTGCTTTTCCAGCTCCACTGGTTCCAACCGCAAGAGTTGCAACAATGTCATCAGTCTGAATTAGGTTCGCTGTAATTAAAGGGGCCAGGGCGAGAGTCACCGCGGTTACATTGCAGCCGGGAACAGCAATCCGTTCAACTCCTGCCAATCTTCCTCGCTGCTTCCCTCCATCAGCAAGGGTTAGTTCAGGGAGTCCATACACCCATGCTCCTGCATGCTTCGTTCCGTAATACTTCTCCCAAGCCTTTGAAGACTCAAGCCGAAAATCGGCGCCGCAATCCAAAACCACCCCTACAGCATCCAAACCTTCTGCGATTGCAGCGCTCTCAGTATGCGGCAAAGCCAAAAAAACCACATCGTG
Organism: uncultured Micrococcales bacterium; assembly: GCA_913060985.1. Taxonomy (GTDB): domain Bacteria; phylum Actinomycetota; class Actinomycetes; order Actinomycetales; family Microbacteriaceae; genus CAJXVY01. The sequence continues at coordinate 7,815 of CAJXTQ010000011.1, forward strand.
TCCATTTAGCACTCTTGCACTGGTCTCCTGCAGGGTGAATTTCATATGGCTGAATTGAGGATGAACGCTTGAAAGTTCATTACCGGCGTTGGAATGTGCGGTCACGGTTCTGAGCTCAAGCTCAGGGTGAGACTCAATCAGTCTTATCAGCTCTCCGCCAACATATCCGCTAGCTCCGGCAACGGCTACCGAATAGGTCATCAGACACCCCTCAGTTCCGCTCCGTGTAGCTTTTGAGCCAATGCTACAGCTGCGTTTCTAGCCTCTGTGGCTTCTTCCTGGGTAAGAGTCCTGTCGCCAGCCCTGAAGACCATGGAGAAAGTTACAGATTTTTTACCTGGATCAATTCCCTGACCGCGGTAGACATCTGTGGTCTTGATGCTCTCCAAAAGTTCACCACTTCCCTCAATCACCGTTGCACGCAATACTTCCGCCTCCAGAGCATCATCCACGACCAAAGAAAGATCTTGAGTCGCGGCAGGGTAAGTGAAGATTGCCGAAGCGCTCACAGTATTTATTTCCTCCAAAAGCTTGCTGAGATTGAGCTCAAACACCGAAACTCTTGGGAGGTGATAAGCATCGGCAACGTCTGGGTGTAACTCGCCAACGAAACCAACGCGCTCGCCATTTGCCCAAACATCGGCTGTTCTGCCAGGGTGAAGGCCAGCATTTGCGCTGTTTTTTATTACGAATTCCATGGATAGAACTCTGGAGATTCTCAAGACCGCGTCGACTGCAGATCTGTAGTCCAAAGGCTGCGCCTTCATGCCTGGTTGAGTTAGTTCCCTGTCTCCAAATCCGACTCCCGCAATCATCTCAGGCTGAGAGGGAATTTGGTTGTTCAACTCTTCCAAAGCCTCATCAGTTGGCCGAGACGTGGTAGCGGGAAAACTCGCCATTGCAGAGGAGGCCTCATTTGCGATGAAGATGCTTCCGAGTTCATAAAGGTGTCCGCTGGTGAGACCTCTTGAAATGTTTCTGGCGGCTGTTTGCAAAAGTCCAGGTAGCAGAGATGTTCTCATCTCTGGGTATTCCTCTTGGATTGGATTTTCCAATCTGACGCTTGATACATCCCCAAAAATCAGATTCTCTTGACTGCTAACGAAGGGGTAGTTCAAGGTTTCAACCATTCCAGATGCGGCGAGAGAATCTGCAAGCTTTCTGCGAAGTAATTGTTTCTCAGTTAGTCCAGACCCCGGTGGGGCAACTGGAAGTCTTGAGCCGATCTTGTGGTAGCCATCTATTCGAGCAATTTCCTCAACCAGGTCAGTCTTGTGGCCCAGGTCTGGTCGCCAGCTGGGAGGTGTAACCAGGAGTGTGTCACCGCTGGTTACTCTGCAGCCGATTTGCTCCAAAATCTCTACTTGGCGATCAGCTGAATAGTCGACACCAACTAATTCGGTCGCAAAATTTATTGGCAATTCAATCTGAACATCATCGGCTGGCTGAAAATAGCTGGCGCCGAATCCGGTGAGTCTTGCCGAGCCATACTCAACCAACAACTTTGCAATTCGAGCAATAGCGTGGTTGGCAACCAAGGGGTCAACCCCGCGCTCGAAGCGCTTAGAAGCTTCTGAGGGTAGCTTGTGTCTTCTGGCCGAACGCGCAATGCTAACAGGATCAAAGTTGGCTGCTTCAATCATCACCCTTTTAGTCGAAAAGCTCACTTCAGTGGACTCACCACCCATTACACCGGCAATTCCAATTGGGCCTGAATCGTCCGTAATGAGCAAATCTTCTTCATGTAAATCTCTAACTTGACCATCCAGGGTTTTGAGTTTCTCCGCCTGCTTTGCCCTGCGCACAGTGATTCCCCCTGATAGCAGGTCCAAATCGTATGCGTGGGTTGGTTGCCCGGTCTCAAGCATGACGTAGTTGGTGACATCCACAATCAGGCTTATTGACCTCATGCCTGCAAGTTTCAGACGAGATACCATCCACGCTGGAGTTGGTCTGGAAGCATCGATATCCGCAAGCTCAACTAACTCAAATCTGCTGCAGCCGACCCTTCCCCTGATTGGCGCCAGATCTTCGATTTTGAGCTCAAATCCACTTCCAGACACTGGCTCAATATCAGCTGGGTCGGTGAATTTTGTGCCGGTTGCGTGAGAATACTCTCGAGCCACACCTCTTATTGAGAAGCAATAACCACGATCAGGGGTGACGTTTATTTCAGCTGCCGAATCATCGAGCCCCAGCAGCTTTATTGCATCTTCACCGACCTTCGGGTCAAGACCCATGGTTGAGAGAACCAGGATTCCTTCATGATCATCTCCCATGCCAAGCTCTTTGACAGAGGCAATCATGCCGTCGCTTACGTGTCCATAAGTCTTTCTCGCAGAAATCTCGAAATTTCCAGGCAGCACGCTCCCTGGCAGGGTTACAACAACCTTGTCATCTTTTTTGAAATTACTTGCTCCGCAAACGATGCCGCGAGGAGATCCTTCCCCGACATCCACCTGGCACCAACGAATAGTTTTACCGTTGGACTGTGGTTCATCTACAAAATCAACTACCTGCCCCACAACAACTGGTCCACTGACGTCAAAGAAGTGCTCTTGTTCTTCCTCAAGGCCGACTTTGACTAATTCGGCCATAAGCTCTTCAGGCTTCGAATCCTTAGCCAGCTCTGTGTACTCACTCAACCAACTCAGTGGAACCCGCATCAGACTCTCACCCCAAACTGCCTAGCGAAACGCATGTCTCCCTCAACCATGTCGTGCATGTCAAGCACGCCGTTTCTGAACATCAAAGTTCTCTCAATTCCCATGCCGAAGGCAAAACCGGAATACTCCTCAGGGTCAATTCCGCTTGCTTTGAGAACATTTGGGTTGACCATGCCGCAACCACCCCATTCAACCCACCTGGGACCACCTTTGGCCTGAGGGTGCCAAACGTCTAATTCAGCTGAGGGCTCGGTGAATGGAAAATAGCTAGGGCGAAGTCTGATTTTTGCATCTTCTCCAAACATTTTCTTTGCGAAATGCTCGAGGGTTCCCTTCAGGTCAGCCATAGTTAGACCCCTGTCAATCGCAAGACCTTCAACCTGGTGAAAAACGGGGGTGTGAGTGGCGTCTAGCTCGTCAGTTCTAAAAACTCTTCCCGGACACAAAACATAAATTGGTATGTCTCGCTCCAGCATCGTTCTCACCTGCACTGGCGAAGTGTGGGTACGCAAGACAAGTTTTGCCTCCAGGGGGCTTACAAAAAAAGTGTCTTGCATTGCCCTTGCGGGGTGATCTTGGTCAAAATTCAAAGCATCAAAGTTGAACCACTCGCTCTCAAGCTCGGGCCCTTCAGCAATCTCCCAGCCCATACCGATGAAGGCGTCACTTATTTTCTCCATCATTAGCGATAACGGGTGTCTGGCACCTGCAGGCTGAAGGTTGGAATAGGCGGACAGGTCATCGGCCTCATTTTGAAGTTGCTGGTTTTTGAATTCCTTGGCGAGTTTTTGCTCAATCTGAGAATAGCTCGCGTTAATTTTTCCTCTTGCCTCGCCAACCAGCTTTCCAGCAGAAGCCTTTTGATCATTGGGGAGAGACTTTATGGCGGCGTTTAGCTGACTAATCTCACTGTCATCACCAATTATTTTTGAACGCAATGACTTCAATTGCTCTATATCTTGAGCAGAAGCCAAAAGCTCATCGGCCTTGGCAATTACCTGAGCTATTTTGTCTGGAGTTATTTCTGACATCAGGGGTAAAG
>CAJXTQ010000012.1 GCA_913060985.1 uncultured Micrococcales bacterium
CTGGCAATTGCAAGACTCGCTTCAAATTCAAACCAATTTTTGCCGCTACTCGCGTTGCTTTCGGGGCTAGCAGCATTTGTTCCTTTTATCGGCGAACCGGAAACTGACTGGTGGGGTCTTGGAATTGGAGGGGCATCACTGATTTATTTCTCCTGGTCAATGCTGTTGGCTTCCAGGATCGAGACCGTTCACTCTTTATTTGGAGGATTTGACAGAACATACATTTGGCACAGGCTTTTTTCTTTGCTGGCTGTGTTGACTATGTGGTTGCACATTCAAGCCGACAATGAGGTTGAGAACGGGATTGTTCCTTTTGGCGAACCCATGGCAGAGCTTGGTTATGAATTAGCCGAACTGGCTGAGAAGTTTGTAATTGTTCTCACCGTGATTTCTATCTTCAAAATTGTCCCCTATGCAATTTGGAAATTCAGCCACAAACTTTTCATCATTCCATTCTTACTTGGTGCCTTTCATTTCATAACAAGTGAAAATACCTTTGCACTGTTCTCTCCATGGAGTAATTACTTCTTGGTGTTTGTAAGCATTGGTGCTTTGGCCTTTATTTACCGCTTACTCGCAATTGACTTCGGACTTAGCTATCGCGCTTATAAGGTGACGGAAATTGTTGACAGCGAGGACTACGTGTCAGTTACTGTTGCCCCAAAGCGAAGGACTCCCAGGAAGCTGCCCGAGGCTGGTCAATTTGTATTCTTGAGTTTTCCTGAGGCATCCAAAGAGCAGCACCCATTCTCAATTTCTGAGTTTGACGATCAGGGGAGGTTGACAGTCCGGATCGCTAAGGCTGGTGACTGGACAGAAAAACTATTCAAGCGAATCCGAGTCGGTTCCAGAGCGATGGTTTCAAAGCCCACCGGAGAACTTCGGTTGGATAGTAAGAAATCTTCTTCCCGAGTTTGGTTCGCAGCTGGAAGCGGGGTGGCCCCGTTTCTTAGCTCGCAAGAGTTGATTGAGGATGGCAAGCTCACTCGTTTGGTCTATAGCTATCGTGGCGAAGAGAATGCCATGGCACTTGCTGAACTAAGGGAAGCTGCCGAGAAAAATACCAATTTCGAACTAATCGAAATTGACACCTTGGTTCGTCCAAGGCTGCAAGTCGATGAGATCAAGTCCCTAAGTTCTAAAGATGCGCATGTTGTTGCTTGTGGGCCGGAGGCGCTGATTGATTCTGTGAGGGTGTTCGCCGATGCCAGTAGCTTCGATTTTGAGATGTATGACTACCGACTTTCCTATGACCCCAAACCATGGGCCAGGGCAGCGATCCGCAAAGCCAAGAACCTAGTTGGCAGAGACTAACCAAAGCCAAATTGCCTAGATTACGATTTGGTGAATCCTGGAAGCATTTGGCTCTTCGCTTGTTATCCCTAGTGACTAAGGAGGTCAAGGATGACCGAAAACGATCTGATTCAACTCTGGAATGACAAGCGCAGACAGCTAATCTCTGCCCAAATGCACTCTGTAATTACCCTGGCGGTAATTACCGTTTTGGTAGTGATGGGTTATTTTGACTCAGCTAGTAATTTTGCAAAACTCTTTGCCCTTCTGACCCTTGGAACTATTGGCGCTCTTGGGATTCTGACTCAGTTTGCTGTGATTCGTGAATCAAAAATGCTGATCGAGGATCTTGCCAAGCATGAGGACCTCTCAGCAATTGGCAAATCAATTGCTGCATCTAGACAGTATTTGGTTTTCACCCAGGTTTTGATGATTGCCTTTAGCGTTGCTTTGCTGGTGGGCTTTGGTTTGGTCGTGGCCTGATGCGCAAACTGAGAGAGTTTTTTGAAATTAACGATGGTTTCGTTTTTGCTGCCTTGAGTTTGTTGTTTCCACTCGGACTGGTAATTGCCATAGTCATTTTTGCTTAGTGGCAGTAATCTCTTGCCATGGAAGATGGCAAGTTATCAAAAGCCGAGCAAGAGGCGATCAAAGAGCGAGCTGCTGAGCTGAAAGCATCCAAGGGGCGTAAGAAGAAAACCCGTGAGGATGCACAACTAGAGGTTTTGGAAAAAATCGCCGATATGCCAGCTGGTGATAAAGCGATTGCCCTTGGTCTACACAAAATTGTGATGGAAGAGTTTCAGTCTCTTTGGCCAAGAGTTTGGTATGGAATGCCCGGCTACACCCTGGATGGCAAAGTGATGCTGTTTCTATCAGTGTCTTCGAAATGGGACACCCGATATTCAACTTTGAGTTTTGAGGACAAGGCGAATCTGGACGAGGGTGAGATGTGGCCAACGGGATTTGCAATCACATCATGGAGTCAAACGGTGGCATCTCGAGTAAGAGAACTTATCTCGACTGCACTGAGCTAGCCCCAGAGGGCAGGGCTCGGGATTGAAACGCCACCAGAGTTATATTTCAGTCCGTTTCTAACATCCCTCGCAAGCAAGACCGGGCCATCAATATCAACAAACTCACTCCATTGGCCAATCACATATGCAGGTGCCATGGCGAGACTGCTTCCGGTCATATTGCCAACCATGATGCTTTTTTTGTCAGCACGAGCTGTTCGAGCTAACCTGATCGCCTCGGTCAAGCCTCCTGTTTTATCAAGCTTTATGTTGATTACTTGATAAAAACGTTTTATCGCCTCATATTCGCCAGTGTGGAGGCAGCTCTCATCAGCCCCCAGGGGAATCTCACCTTTGTAATCAATGAGCCGTTCGTCTTCGCCTCTTGGCAGCGGTTGTTCAATCATGGAGATCTCAAGCTTTTCTAGGTGCCTGGTGAATTCTTTGAGCATCTCCATGCTCCAACCCTGGTTGACATCGATGATTAGCTTTGCGTGAGGCCTTGCCTTGCGGATTTTTTCCAGCGCGATCACCGGCTCGTTGTCGTCAAGTTTTATTTTCAGATTTTGAAAATCTGAGTAGTTCGATGCCTGCTCGGCCATTTCTTCGGGAGATGCGATTCCAACCGTTGCCACGGTTTGCAAAACTCTCGGTTGAATTTCTAGCTTTTGCCAAATTGAGACTCCTTGAGTTTTTAGCTCTAGGTCCCATAAAGCGCAATCAATTGCATTCCTTGCTGCATTCGCAGGCATTGACTCTTGCAAGGCTTTTCTGTCCAGGTTTTTTTCATTGCTAAGAAATTCTTGAATGGTCTCCAACATCCACTGCTGATCCTGGCCGAGGTAATAAACCCCGTCTGCTTCTCCGCGTCCTGTGAATCCGCTCTCTTGGACTGTGACAACAACACCCTGTAGAGATTCAAAAACATGACCCGTTATCGCAAACGGCTTCTTCAGAGGAAGCGTCAGCGGCTCGACCTTAGCTTCCAATAATCACCTCGGTTAGTTTCTCAACTCCAAATCTGATTGGATCAACTACCGGCAGGCCGTATTCCTTTTCGATTTCTTGCATTTTCTCTAGCGCTTCGGGCTCAGAGAATTTGGAGCTGTTTACGCTGATTCCAATGCAGCGGATGTCTTTGTTGGTTCTTTTGCCGATATCAGTTGTTCTCTGAATGACCTCGCCTATTGAGGGAAGATCAAATTCAGGCCAACCGGATACTTTTTCTCGACCCAGCTCGGTGCAAACAACGAAAACATCTGGCTGACTGCCCATCAATAAACCCATGCTCACTGCAGCGTAGCCCGGGTGGTGCAGGGCCCCTTGCCCCTCGATTATGTCCCAGTGATCCGGATCGTTATCAGGGGAGAGAACCTCGGCAGCGCCGGAGAGAAAATCTGCAACGACTGCATCAATGGGCATTCCACTTCCGGAAATTAAGATCCCTGTTTGACCGGTGGCTCTAAAGGTTGATTTCAGCCCACGAGAATTTAAGTCTTTGTCGATTGCGAGTGCTGTGTATTTTTTACCCAGGGCGCAGTCTGTGCCAACGGTTAGAAGCCTTTTTCCGGTTCGCTTTTTGCCGTTTCCAACTGGAATGTTCTTCGGTGGCGTTCTGACATCTATCAGTTTCTGACCTGCGTTTTTGGCAGCTTCAACCAAAGCCTCGTTGTCATTGAGTTTTGTGTGAACACCAGCTGCAATATCCATGCCTGCTTCTAAAGCCTCAATCAATACCGGCAGCCAGCTATCGGGGATGGCACCACCGACCACGCTGGTTCCAATTACGAGGGTTTTTGCTCCTTGGTCTGATGCCTCTGCGATGTTCATTTTTGGAAGACCGATGTCAACACTGCCACCCTCCAGGTTCATCTGACCCAAGCAGTCCTCTTTTCGCCAGTGAGCAATTCCTGCCCCAGTTTTGGCATAGGTGGGTGATGTTTCTTCACCTAAAAAGATTAGGTATGGAGCTTTCAGTTGAATGGTTTTTAGTTCTGACATGTTTATCCGTTTCTCGCTTTTTGGATTACTCAAAACCAACTTTGGCGCTAGCCCAGCCTACTCCCGAGACAGTTGAGTCTGGAATGCGGGGAAAATTAGGCGTATAGTGTCGGGGTGAGCTCTACTGCGGCTAGCGAGAGAAGGATCCGACCAGCACAAGCGGTCGTGATGGCCTTCGGGTCAGTCGCAATCATCGGAACCATCCTTTTGCTCATTCCAGCGGCAACCTCAAGCGGCTCTTCAGCTAGTTTCGTTACGGCCTTTTTCACAGCAGTCAGTGCTGTTTCAATTACTGGACTTACGGTTGTGGAAACCGCCACCTACTGGAGCTTTTTTGGACACCTGGTGATTCTGATTCTGATTCAGCTTGGCGGTCTGGGGATTGTCTCCTTTGCATCCCTGGTTGGCCTGTTGATTACCGGCAGGCTATCTCTGCGTGATCGAATGAACACGATCAGCGAGGCCCGTATCAGCGGGATTAACAACATTCCAAGCCTTTTGAGAAAGATTTTGTTGATTTATGTCGGGTTTGAAATTGCGATGGCAACATATCTGTCATTGGTTTTTTACTTCGGTCACGGTATGGAGCCTCTGAGGGCAATTTGGTATGGCATTTTCCACGCCATCAGTTCCTTCAACAACGGAGGATTCTCATTGTTTGAAGGCTCATTCAGCTCTTTCTCAAGTGATTTCTTTGTAATTGCGCCGGTGATGATTGCAGTAATTGTTGGTGGTTTGGGGTTCCCCGTTCTGATTGAGCTTCACGAGCGTTGGATCCGCTGGTTTTATAACAATGGAGAGCGTAAGAAGAAATTCTCCCTTCACACCAGAATCACTCTTATTACCTCAGCGATTTTGTTCGCGGTCGGAACTTTGTTTATCGGAATGATCGAGTGGTCAAATGAAAAGACTCTGGGAGGCATGAATGCGTTTGAAAAGATTTTGAATGCCATGTTTGCCTCCACCATGACCAGAAGTGGTGGGTTGAATTCCATTGACACGGGTGAAATGGACAGTGCCTCCTGGCTGGGGATGAATTTCCTAATGTTTGTTGGTGGGGGAAGTGGCTCAACCGCAGGCGGGATCAAAGTGACAACAATCGCTATTTTGTTTTTCATTATTTGGACTGAGATTCGCGGTGAAACAGCTGTCAATGTTGCAGATAGAAGGCTTCCAAGATCTATCCAAAGACAGGCGCTTACACTGATTTCACTTTCATTTTTAGCAATCTTGGTGACAACTGTGACCATCGTTGCCGCAACTGATTTTGAGACCGAAAGAGTGCTGTTCGATGTTGTCTCAGCCGCAGCAACAGTCGGTTTGTCAACCGGGGCAGTTGCAGAATTTCCTGGTTGGGCACAGGTTTGGATAACTATCCTTATGTTTATTGGCAGACTGGGACCGGTGGTTGTTGCGAGTGCATTGGCACTTAGAATCACCCAGCGGCACTACGAACTACCGAAAGAGAGGCCACTAATTGGCTAAAGCAGTGAGAACATCCCGTCCACGCCGGCAGATCCACGCCAACGTGTTGGTAATCGGGCTTGGTCGCTTTGGTAAAGCTATTGCCAGAGAGCTAATGAAAAACGGCCATGAGGTGTTGGGTGTAGACACCGATGAACGCATCGTGCAGCAGATGAGTGCTGAGTTGACCCAGTGTGTCAAGGCCGATACCACCCAGGATGCGGTGTTAAAGGAACTAAGTGTTGAGGATTTCGATTCAGCTGTGGTTGCAATTGGGGCCGATATCGAGGCAAGTATTTTGACCGCCAGCTTGTTGTTGCAAAACGGTGTTGAAAACGTCTGGGCCAAATCAAACTCGGAACCGCATGGAAGAATTCTGAAGCAATTGGGTGTCAAAAATGTTGTTTTCCCAGAAAAAGATATGGGACACAGGGTTGCCCACATGGTGAGTGGTGAAAGCCTTGACTATGTTCCAATTGATGAGGACTTTGTGATGGTGAAAGCCGAGGCACCCGAGGCGTTTAATGGTCGAAACCTTGCAGATTTGAAGATTCGTTCAACGCATGGTGTGACGGTTGTTGCAACCAGCAAGGGTGATGGTCAGTATCAACCAGCTTTCCCAGAAACAATCATTGAAACTGGCGATGTTTTGGTAGTCGCTGGGCAGACCCGACAGGTGGATAAGTTCTGTGCGATCGCTTAGTCCCGCGAAATTCATCCCGGTATCGCTGATTTGGGTGCTTGCGCTTGGCCTGGTTGTTCCTTCGATGTTTTTCTATCACCCAACTACCGAGGTTTTTATCTCCTCGGTTGGCATGATCTTTATTTTGATGCTTTTGGCGTCATGGGTTGGGCTGAGGTTTAATCCCAAAAAACCAATTGGTTATTTTCTTTTGGCTCTTGTGACCGTGATAAGTGGCTTTATGGCTGTCCAGGGATTTGATGCGGTTTATGTTCTTTACTTCGCTCCAGCTGGAGGTAGGTGGGATGCAATAGTTGAAATCTCAGTCGTTGCTGCTTTTTTGTTCCTGTTTGCTCTGATCAACTTGCTTTTTTGGCCTAAGCGCGAAGTAGATGCCCAGGCCGACAGCGGGGAAAAAACCCAAAACCCATAACCACTCGGTGTCAATCCCTGGTCGGGATTGACTATCTTCGAGTGACTCAATGGCCGAAGAGCACTCCGTTCCCGGAACCAAGCCATTTGAAACGTGACCGGTTGTGTTTTCAACACTAAATCTTTGGATTCCCGAAATTGGGTGACCATCACCACTGACAACTCTCCAGGTGACCGTGTAGTCGCCGGGCTGGTCAAGATCAACTCTGGTTGAGACCAGGTCGCCGTCGGAGAATGCGCATGAATTATTTTGAAGTCTTGATTCATCGCCTGCAGGGCCAATGATCAAAATCTCGTTGCCTTCACCGATTGCTAGCACGTCATCTGAGAATCTAAGCTCGATATCAATAATCCCTGCCTCAACTGTTTCCCCCTCGGCTGGGTAGGCGTCCACCAGCTGATCATGCGCTTGGGCAGGTGATGCCAGCAGAAGCATCAGTGCGGTGAGGACTAGGATTCTCATACAAAAACCCTAACCCGAGGAAAGAGCCAAATATGTCCATTAATTGGGGATTAGCAGGACCTGGAAAAATTGCAAAACAGGTCGCCAGTGATTTAGCTTCCATCGATAAGTATTTCCATGGCGTTGCAAGTAGTGACCCATCGAAGGCAGCCGAGTTTGCTAAGACCTTCGGGGTTGAAAGAGTTTTTGATAGCTACCAGGAGATGTTTGAAGATGCACAAATAGAGGCTGTTTATATTGCAAACATAAACACCCAGCACTACCCGCTGGCAAAGATGGCACTCCAGGCTGGGAAGCACGTTTTAGTTGAAAAGCCTTTCACTTTAAATGCTTTTCAGGCTAGAGAGCTTCAAGAAATTGCTAATGACCAATCATTAGTTGTCATGGAAGCACTTTGGTCAAGGTTTTTAGAACACTGGTTAGCCCTGCCTGACATTGTCGAAAACTTGGGAGGTGTTCAATCAGTAGAGGCTGATTTCTCAGTCAATATTTCGCATGTCGAAAGACTTACCAATCTGAAACTTGGGGGTGGCGCGCTTTTAGATCTCGGCGTCTATCCACTGAGCCTGATTCAGATGCTTCTGGGTAAGGCAGATTCCATAAAGGTCACTGGTGAATTGCAGGACGGTGTTGATAAAAACCTGCGAGCAGAGCTTGGGTATCCAGATGCGAAGGCGATACTCACCACCGGTTTTGATTCACAGGGACCGGTAGAGGCAAAGATTGTCTGCAGTGATGGTCATATCGAGATTGAAAAAAATTTCTATGAGCAGGCAAGAATGAGAGTGTTCGATAAAGAGGGAAATCAAATCTCCGAAATTACTCCAAATCACTCTGGACGGGGCATGCAGCAGCAGTTTCTTTGGTTTGAACAAGTAATCAAAGAAGGTAGATTAGAAGCAGAGATTTTCACCCAGCGAGATTCGCTGGATGTGATGGAAATGATGGATGACATCCGAAATCAACTTGGAGTCATCTACCCGGGAGAGTAATGAATCCACTCGAGCATTGGAAGTCAATCCTTGCTGGAGCACTTGGCGGCGGTGTTGTTTTGGCATTGGTCATCGGTGGACTGAGCAGCGGAACTGAGTCAACTCAGATTGCAGATCAAGAGCCGCAACAGACAGAGCAAACCGAGGAAATAACCGAGGAGCAAGAGGAACAGCCCGAGGTTGCGATTGAGGAAGAGCCGCCTGTTTGCTCATTGGAGGATTATGAAAACGATCCTCGAATTCTTCAGTTGCAGGCTGCTGTTATAAACCCCGAGACCAATGAGCTGATCTATGACGTAGGTGCGGATATACCTTCCAGGACCGCATCTGTGATGAAGCTATTGACCGCAGCCGCTGCACTGGAAACTCTTGGACCTAACTACCGTGTGGAAACAAGGGTTTATGCAGACAGCGAAGACCCAACCAAGATTTATCTTGTTGGTGCCGGGGATGTCACCCTCAGTCGCACAAGTCCTGGTCAGCAGAGTATTTACAGAGATGCGCCTAAGCTTTCAAGTCTTGCCTTTCAGGTCAATAGCTACGTATCAACAATGGAGCCACCAGCTGCTGCGGAACCTGAGCAGGATCCCAATCAACCAGTTGTTCCGATAACCCCAGAACCAGAACCAGAGCCTTTCACTCAGGAGATCACCGAGATAGTTTTGGACAGTTCTTTGTGGGGTGGGGTCGATGGCAGCGGCCAGTGGGAGAAAAACTGGAACTTGGAAGGTATTACTGATGGCTGGATGAGCCAGGCGAGTGCACTGCAGGTAGACGGCGATAGAAATAGGCCTGCCCAGCTCACCTCGGTCAGAAGCGAAGCTCCCGTTGAGCGCGCTGGAGAGTGGTTCAGGGAATCTATTGGGGATAATGCCCAGAATGCTGTTTTGAGCTATGGAACGGCCCCGGCTGACGCGGTCGAGATTGCCAGTGTTCTGAGTGAGCCAATCAAAGAGTGGATTCGGATCATGTTGCTGCGAAGCGACAACACGGTGGCTGAAGCACTCGCCAGACTCGTAGCTTATGACGTTGGTCTAGACGGGAGTGATTTTGAGTCGCTAACCTCTGCCTACAAACTCGCCCTCAGGGGAACTGGACTGAACACCCAGGAGATTGTGATTGAGGATGGGAGTGGACTGAGTGCCTACTCAACTGTCTCTCCGGAATTTATTGCTCAGCTTATGGAGCTGGTGGTTGAGGGTTATCCAAATTTTGAAAATATTTTGAATTCTCTGCCGGTTGCGGGGGAGAGTGGATCTTTGGAAAACAGGTTCAATACCGGTGAACTAGAAAACGCAGCGGGAAAGATTCTTGCTAAGACCGGTTGGATTAGAACTGGTTATACCCTCGCTGGAACAATGACTGCAAGCGATGGAACAGAGCTAGTGTTTGCCGTTTATAACCTTGGCGATGTCTCGATTCCTAACCGAGATGCTTTGGATGAGCTGGTTTATGGAATCTATGACTGCGGAGCAAACCTAGGTAATTAGAACTTATCTGATGATAGGTCGGTCTCATCATTGGTAAGAGCATCAACAACTCGCTTAATGACATGCTCAACAGTCATCCCCTCGGGGAAGTTCGGAGCTTGACCGGCAATTGCTCGGGTGGCCAATCCTGACTCGGTGTGACCTGGTCTGGCATCAATGACTCTAATTCCATGCCTTCTGGTCTCTTTGGCAAGGCCTTCTAAAAAGCTGCGCATTGCGGTTTTCGATGCTGCGTAGGAAATCAGACCTGGAAAGGTTTGTTCGGCAACAACTCCGCTAAAGCTCAACACAAACGGCTCATTGCCTCGCTCTTTGGATTTTTGCAAAGCTGGGATCAGTTCGCTGATTAGCCTCATTGGTCCAATAGCGTTTACGTTGAAAAGTCTCTCTCTTGCTTCTGCCGGAAGCTCGTTAGCGGGCCCAAAGGCCACCACACCGCTGGCATTGATGATCCCATCGAGCTCAGTATCACTGGTGAGCAGATACTGACTTAGAGTCTCAATGCTGTCTGGGCTTTGGTAATCAAGCAAAAGCCTTACCGAAGCTCGGTTCGGGATTCTTGCTGCCGAATCATTGCTGGTGGCAGTGGCCAGAACATTGGCACCCTGGTCTGAAAGCTGATTTACAAGCTCCGCTCCGAATGCTCCTGAGCCACCAGTTACCAAAATTGTTTTGCCTCTAAGTTCCATAGCCGAAACAACCCAGGGAGAACTTTTTCTATTCCAGTTTGAATTATGTTTACTCAACCATTGTTGGTAATTACATGAGGAAAATAGCCTGGCCAGCACTGGTTTCAACTTTGATTCCACCTGTTGTGGTCACCGGCACCTGGTTGATTGCTCAATCAACATGGGATCAATACAACTGGATGGAGCAACCAATCAGTGATTTGGCTGCTGATGATGCCCCAACACAGCTATGGGTATCAATTGCCTTCCTAATTGGCGGAACGGCAAACATTGTCACTGGTGTTTATGCGAGAAGTTTCAACATGGCAGCTCGCATAGCTTTTGTTTTGAATGGAATCTTTACTTACGGGCTTACCTATTTCACAACCCCAACCCAAACAACTTCATCTGAGGAACACAGGTTATTTGCGGTTAGCGCTTTTGCAATTAGTGCCATATGGCCGATATTGGCAACCAGGTTCGATAGGCGCTACAGCATCCTAATTCGACCACCCGGAACGATTGCTGCAACTGTGGTGCTTTTGCTTATGACCACTGGGTTGTTGTTTGTTTGGATAAGCGACGATGCCCAAGGAATCGGCCTCTATCAGCGAATAGTTGGAATCTCCCAAGGGCTATGGCCGCTGATAGTTGTTTGGTGGAGTTATTTCCACGAGCAGAAACTAGCTGAGGATGTCCTT
>CAJXTQ010000013.1 GCA_913060985.1 uncultured Micrococcales bacterium
TATCTTTTTGAACCTGTTCGACTAACTGTTCGAGGCTGTCAAACTTTTTCCAGCCGCGAACCTTTTGAACATATTCAACCGTCGCAACCTTGCCATAGAGATCAAGATCATCTCTGCCCACTGCATGGGACTCAACCAGTCTTGGAATTTCACCCACGGTGTCATTTGTTCCTACCGAGTGGGCCGCAACGTAAGACTCGCCATCCACATGCAAATAGCCTGCATAAACCCCGTCTGCTGGGAGCATTCCTTCGCTACTTCTGGACAGGTTTGCCGTTGGGAATCCCAGCGTTCTTCCAAGCTGCCTCCCCTTTTCCACAATTCCAGTTGTTTGATGATTGCGACCCAGCATCTGCGCGGCAAGCTCCACCTCCCCGGCGAGTAAAGCCTCTCTGATGTTTGTAGTCGAAACCTTGTCGCCCTCTAGAGTGAGATGACTTATCGCCTCTACCTCAAGACCCTTGGATTCAATCAGCGAGGGATCTCCCTGGCCTCCCTGTCCGAACCTGAAATGTTCGCCAACAAAAACTTTTTCTGCTCGTAAACCATCAACCAGGTATCGCTGAACGAAATCATCGGCGGGAAGGGATGCAAGTTTTTCATCAAATTTGAGTTCCAACAAAACATCCACTCCCAGTTCCTCAAAGATTTTCTCTCTCTGGGAATTTCCCAAAACCGGCACTGGAATTCGCTCCGGGCTCAAAATGTGGTTTGGGTGCCTATCAAATGTGACCACCGCGGCTGGCAAAGAAGAACCATGCGCATAAGAGATCAAGGATTTCAAGATGTGCTGGTGCCCGAGGTGCAAAGCGTCATACTTTCCTATAGAGACTGCACTCTTTTCAACCTTGAGTGCTTGCAGGTCAGTGAATTTTTGCATCTCGCCTTGCTAACCAAATTATTCCGAGTATCGGCAAAATAGCCGGAATATAAGCATAGCCCGCACCAAATTCAGACCAAACGGAAGGGTGGGCAAAATACTGAGGTAGAAGCAGACTGAGAATACCCACGGTTATTACCCCCAGAAGCTCAAATACGACACTCCCCCAAGCAACTCTTCTCCAGAGCTGGCCGGATTTACTCAATGCGATGGTTGCCAAGATATAGATAAGTGCCGCCAGCGCCGAAAGCGAGTACGCTACCGGAGCCTGATTGAACTCGAACACGAGCTGATAACTGGCCCTTGCCGTTGCACTTAGAGCGAACACTGCATAAACGGCAATTAGTAACCTGCCAATTCCCATCGATTTCATACCGGACTAACTCCCGTCCACAATTGCTGCATCCGAATAATCATGACAGCAACCGTAAATGCACTAAGAGCCAAAACCGTATTCGACCATCTGTTCTTCCTGTCCAGCAAGCCCCAGATGATGGCACCAACAGAAACCATAAGAGCAACTATCAGATAGCCAAAAAACTCGAGGGTGCTGGTAGCGGCTCGCTGGCCAAGAATCGCAAGGATTGTTGAGAGTAAAGCTTGTAACACCAGTCCAGCGACAACAGCCATCTGCGCAATCAGTGTTACCGAGTGCAGGACTTTGGAGAAGGCGGTCATTAGCAACGAGATAACCCCCGCTGCCAGGTATGTCCAAAGTTGAAACCAAAACCAAAACTCAATCATTAAAAACCGTCTTCGGACTCAATTTTTTTCCACCAGAAACAATCGCCACAAGCTTATCCCCGTTGATTGCGGCAAGGTATTCACTTTCGCTCTGAACATCCAGCGCTCGCCCGAAAGAAAGCTCAGTTTGCTCCTGTTCGTCAATCGACACCACCGGCAACAGGGCTTTAGCAGCATCTGTCATCTTCATCGGCGACGCATTTTCGATGTCTGTGGCGTTGTCGACGCTAAAGGGTCCCACCCTGGTCCTTCTCAGTTTTGTCAGGTGCGCACCAACACCGAGTTTTTCACCCAAATCTCTGGCTATAGCCCTAATGAAAGTTCCGCTTGAGCACTCGACCTCTATATCCAAATCGATGAACTCTCCAAATCTTGGTTGGCTTCCTTTGATTTTGTAAATCTCAATTTCCACCGGTTCTAATTCAAACTCTTTACCCTCACGGGCTAACTCATAGGCCTTTTTTCCACCGATTTTTTTTGCGCTGACCCTACTCGGGAGCTGTAATTGAACCCCCTCAAACTCGCCAAGCGCTGAGAGTATTTGCTGCGGATTCAGTTTTTCCAGTTGGTCTCTGGTTGCAACAGAGGTTGTTTCACCCTCAGCGTCATCAGTGAAAGTTGTTGTCCCCAATCTGACAGTTGCCAAATAGGACTTATCAGCACCAGAGAGGTAAGTCATGAGTTTTGTTCCGGCACCAACTCCCACAACCAGCAAACCTGAAGCCATAGGATCCAGTGTCCCCGCATGTCCAACTTTTCTTGTTCCCAAGACTCCTCGAAGTTTGGCAACAACATCATGAGAGGTGAACCCCTGGGGTTTATCTATCAGCGCTAGTCCGGCGGGAGCCATCAGACTTCCTTGTGCTTATAGGGGTCCTCTTCTCCGGCAGGCTTGGCGCTACTCGCGTTTTGAGCAAGCTCACTGTCTCGCTTTTTTGCCTCTGCCAGCAACTGATTTAACTGAGCCGCCGTTTCTGGAATCTCATCTGTTACAAACTCCACGGTGGGCGTAACCTTGATCCCCAATCGATTACCGATGTCTTTGCGTATTCGACCTCGGTATTTCTCCAAAATCTCAGCTGAGAGTTGCTTTTGTTCAGTATCGCCGAAAACCGTGTAAAAAATTTTTGAAGATGCAAGGTCAGGAGTCACTTGGCAATCCGTGATTGTTACAAATCCCAAATCAGGATCCTTCACAACTCGCTCCAAAGCCTCTGCAGCTAAAACTCTGATTCGCTCTGAGAGCCTTCTGGCCCTGGCGTGATCAACCATTAGACCCTCGGTTTCTCCTGCATCTCATAGGTTTCAATAACGTCATCAACCTGAAGGTCTTTGAAATCACCCAAACCGATTCCACACTCATAGTCGGCCTTCACCTCAGTTGCGTCATCTTTGAATCGCTTCAAGGATTCAACTTTCAGGCCCTCTCCAATTAACTCACCGTTTCTGGTGACTCGAGCCATTGCGTTTCTTCGGATTAGACCGCTGCGAACATAGGAACCAGCAATCATGCCGGCCTTGGATGACTTGAAGATTTCCCTTACCTCGGCAGTTCCAAGCTGAACCTCTTCATACTCCGGCTTCAGCATTCCCTTCAAAGCTGCCTCGATGTCTTCTAGGGCGTTGTAAATCACCGAGTAGTGGCGTATGTCAACGCCCTCTCGATCAGCCTTTTCCTTTGCCTTCACATCTGGCCTGGTGTTGAAGCCGATGATGATTGCATTATCAACGGTGGCCAGGTTGACATCGCTTTCAGTGATTGAACCAACTCCGCGGTGGATGATTCTCAGTGCCACGCTGTCGTCAACATCTATTTGCAACAGGCTGTCTTCCAGGGCCTCCACAGCACCTGAAACATCACCCTTGATGATGAGGTTGAGGCTTTCAACCTTCCCTTCTTCAAGCGCCTTTGTGAAGTCTTCCAGCGAGAGGCGCTTGCGACTTCTTGCCAAGAGAGCGTTTCGGTCTGCTGCTTCGCGCTTCTCAGCAATCTGACGAGCCTGGCGTTCATCCTCGGCAACAACAAAGGTGTCTCCCGCCCTGGGAACACTCTGCAAACCAAGCACCTGAACCGGTCTCGATGGACCCGCTTCCTCAACTGGGTTTCCGTCCTCGTCAAACATTGCGCGAACTCTTCCGTGCGCTGCACCTGCAACTACGGCATCTCCAACTCGAAGCGTTCCAGATTGGATCAAAACTGTTGCCACTGAGCCTCGACCCTTATCCAGGTTGGCTTCAATCGCAACACCCCTGGCACTTCTGTCGGGGTTCGCCCGCAGGTCCAAAGCGGCATCTGCGGTCAGAAGCACTGCATCCAACAGCTCTGTCATGCCCTGGTTTTTCAACGCAGAGACATCCACATACATAACGTCACCGCCATACTCCTCGGCAACTAGGTCGAATTCCGTCAACTGCTGGCGGATTTTGGCGGGATTGGCGCCGTCCTTATCCACCTTGTTCACGGCAACCACGATTGGCACCTCAGCTGCTTTTGCGTGGTTGAGAGCCTCAATGGTTTGCGGCATTACTCCGTCGTCGGCAGCAACTACCAGAATTGCAATATCTGTCACTTTCGTTCCACGAGCACGCATAGCGGTAAAAGCCTCGTGACCAGGGGTATCAATGAACGTGATTGCACGATCTTGCCCATCATGGTCTGTGTGAACTTGATATGCACCGATGTGCTGGGTGATTCCGCCAGCCTCATCATCGACAACATTTGCCCTTCTTACCGAGTCAAGCAGCTTGGTCTTTCCGTGATCTACGTGACCCATAACTGTCACTACCGGCGGCCTGGGAAGAAGGTTTTCTGAGTCCTCTTCCTCGATGTCAGTGGAAATATCTAGTCCGAAACCCTCGAAAAGCTCACGCTCCTCATCTTCCGGGCTGACAATTTGAATCTTGTAACCAAGTTCTTCACCGAGAATTTGGAATGTGTCCTCATCAAGTGATGCGGTGGCGGTGGCCATCTCACCTAAGTGGAACAAGACGGTAATCAGCTGCCCTGCATTAGCGTCAATTTTGTCTGCAAAGTCCTGCAAGCTGGCGCCTCGACGAAGCCTGATTACAGTTTCTCCGTCACCTCTGGGGACAACTGCACCACCAAGTGAAGGAGCTTGTCTTTGCTCAAACTCTTCGCGCTTTGTTCTCTTGGACTTGCGAGATTTACTCTTGGAGCCACCCTTACCAAAAGCACCGGCGGTACCTGCACCGCGTCCACCGCGGCCCCTGCCTCCGAAACCGGGTTTAGCGGCGGGTGCTCCACCGAATGGTGCTCCCGCTCCAGCTCCTGGGCCGCCACC
The DNA here is from genome assembly GCA_913060985.1 of uncultured Micrococcales bacterium. Lineage (GTDB taxonomy): Bacteria > Actinomycetota > Actinomycetes > Actinomycetales > Microbacteriaceae > CAJXVY01. Next base: position 4,927 of record CAJXTQ010000013.1, read on the forward strand.
GGGCTTGGGTCTTGACTGAGGCCTGTCTCCTGCTGGCTTTGAGTCTCCAGCGGGTCTAGCTGGTCTAGTTGACTTTGGCCTGCGGTCAGCCTGTGCTCCGGAGTAAGGATTATTGCCTCCAGGCTTTGCCATGGGTCGCGGGATTCCCATTCCCTGATTAGAACTGAATGGGTTGTTTCCGCGTCTGGGCGCTCCCGAAGTTGGCGGTTTTGGAGCAGCGGCTCCAGCAGCGCTTGGCTTGGGCGCGGCATCAGTTGGCTTCTGTTCTACCTTTTGCTCTGGCTTTGGCTCCGCGGGCTTTTCAGCTGCTGGTTTCGCTTTGGCTGCAGGTTTTTTATCACCGGATTTTGGTTTTGACTCAGCTTTCGGGAAAGCATCTCTAAGTCTTTTCGCAACGGGTGGAGCGATAGTTGATGAACCGCTCTTTACATACTCACCGAGCTCTTCTAATTTAGCCAGAGCGTCCTTGGTATCAATTCCCAATTCCTTGGCTATGTCGTAAACGCGTGGAAGCGCCAAAATTTCTCCTGTCCGAGGCCAAACCCCGGTCAGGGCAGGCCATTGCTAGTTGATTGCACTCACTTTGAGCAACTCATCTTTTTGCCAGCATCTTTTCTTGCCTGTCTTTCTGCTTGAAAGCTAAGCCAACAGTCTATCCCCTAAAGGCAAACAAGCAAAGCTCTTAGTCTTCTAAAACGCTGTCTGGCTGAATGTCAATCTTCGCACCAGTTAGCTTTGCCGCCAATCTTGCGTTCTGACCCTCCCTGCCGATTGCGAGTGAAAGCTGGAAATCCGGAACCAGAACCCTAACCGCACCCATCTCGGGGTCAATAACAAAAGAGCTGGAAACCCTTGCTGGACTGAGTGCTTGAGCGACAAATTCTGCAAGATCTTCCTTGTAATCGACGACATCAATCTTTTCTTCGTTGAGTTCAGCCATCACCGCCCTGACTCGCTGACCGAGCTCTCCGATGCAAGCCCCTTTGGCATTCACCGAAGGGTCATTCGCCTTTACTGCAATCTTTGAGCGATGACCTGCCTCGCGGGCGATTGAGGTTATCTCCACAACTCCGTCAGCAATTTCCGGAACTTCCAATTCAAATAGTTTTCTGACTAGGTTCGGGTGGGTTCGAGAAACCGAGACCTGCGGACCGGTTGGTCCCTTTTTGACCTGGGTGATAATTACCCGAATTCTCTTACCGTGGCTGTAATCCTCACCCGGCACCTGCTCCTCGGGGCTCATTTGAGCCTCAACAGGTCCCAAATCCACATGCACCATGTATGGGCGGCTACCCTGCTGAATAGTCCCGGTGACAATGTCTCCCTCGCGAGCTTTGAACTCACCCATAAGACCTTCATCCGCAATTTGGCGCATCCTTTGGGCGATCACCTGCTTTGCGGCATAGGCGGCAACTCTTCCAAAATCACTTGGGGTAACGTCCTCTTCGGATACAACCTCACCATCTTCATCAAATGTTTGATTGAAGATGGTTACCGCTCCGGTCTTGCGATCAAGATGAGCCCTGGGTCCTGGGTCGTGATTACCAACATGCCTGAAATAGGCTGCCAGAATGGCGGACTCGATTATTTGAACTAGATCCTCAAACGGGATTTCCTTCTCCCGCTCGAGCATCCTCAACACGCTCAGATCGATATCCAATTTTCACCTCCGGCTAGCCAACAAGCTGCTCAACCACAGAGTCTACCTTGACTGCGTTGCGGTTGTTACTCGCTCTATCCCAAATTTCCACTTCACCGTCGGCCAAACCTTTGCCCACAATTACAATCTTTGGAATCCCTATCAGCTCCGCATCAGCAAATTTGACTCCAGGGCTGAGCTTGGGTCGATCGTCGATAAGCACGGTTTTTCCCTTTTGCTCCAGCTCGGATGCAATTTGCTCGGCGACTTCAAAAACTCCTTCGTCCTTCCCGGTAGCAAGAACGTGAATATCCGCTGGTGCGACACTTTCGGGCCAAATCAATCCCTTTTCGTCATTATTCTCCTCGGCGAGCACAGCCATAATCCTGGTGACGCCAATTCCATAAGAGCCCATGGTTACGGTTACTAATTTGCCATTCTCATCCAGAACCTTGAGTCCTAGAGCCTCGGCATACTTCCGCCCCAGCTGGAATACGTGACCAATCTCAATTCCGCGAGCAAGCTCAAGTTCACCCGAACCATCCGGCGCCGGATCACCGGCTGCGATGTTTGCAATGTCGGCAATGCCGTCAGCGCTGAAATCACGGCCGTAAACCAGGTTGAAAACGTGCTTCTGGTCTTCGTTTGCTCCGGTAACCCAGTGGGAACCCTCAGCCACCCGAGGGTCCAGCAGATATTCAATTTTTGACTCTGATTCAAGACCTAAGAACTGCTTACCGTCCTTGGTTGGGCCTATGTAGCCTTTTACCAATGAAGGGTTTTTAGCAAAATCCTCAGCCTCGGCCTGCTCAACATCAACGCCAAACCAAGCTTCCGCGCGCTTTTGGTCAACTTCTCTATCGCCTGGTAGTCCAACAATCACCAGACGAGTTTTTCCATCTGGGTTTCTAAGCTTCAGCACGACATTTTTTAGAGTGTCGGCAGCGCTGAATTCACCGGTGGGATAGCGATTCACATTGGCGTTTGCGAAATCAACCAAGGTTGAGATAGTTGGAGTATTAGGCGAATCGTGAACCTCGGCGGATGGGACATCCGAGTAATCCACTGGTGATGCTTTTTCAAACCTAACCGCTTCAACGTTTGCGGCAAATCCACCTTTTGAGCGAACGAAGGTGTCTTCACCAATCTCACTTGGGGCGAGAAATTCCTCAGATTTTGAACCACCCATTGCTCCTGCATCAGCTGCGCAAATCACATAATCAAGCCCGAGTCGACTAAATACTCTCTCATAGGCGTCCCGCTGGGCTTGGTAGCTCTTTTCAAGTCCAGCATCGTCGACATCAAAACTGTAGGCATCTTTCATGATGAACTCGCGGCCTCGGAGCAACCCTGCTCTAGGTCTTGCCTCGTCTCGATATTTGGTTTGGATCTGATAAAGCTGCAGGGGAAGGTCTTTATAACTTGAATACAAGTCCTTTACTAGCAGCGTAAAGACCTCTTCGTGGGTTGGGGCGAGTAGGTAATCAGCTTTTTTACGGTCTTGCAACCTGAAAATGTTATCCCCGTATTCTTCCCAACGACCGGTTTCCTCATATGGTTCTTTTGGCAATAAAGCGGGAAAGTGGACCTCCTGAGCGCCAGCGGCTGCCATTTCCTCGCGAATAATGTTTTCGATTTTCCCCAAAACCATCAGCCCCAGTGGTAACCAAGAGTAAATACCGGGAGCGGCTCTTCGAATGTAGCTAGAGCGGACCAACAGTTTGTGACTATCGACCTCGGCCTCAACCGGATCTTCTCTAAGGGATCTAAAAAACAATGTGCTCAGGCGAATAGGCATGGGCACAATGTTAGCCTGCTTATTCCCCTTGAACCTCGATCTGCGGAGAACCAATTTCAGCTGAGTCCATCTCTGCTGCAATTCTGTTGGCCTCTTCAATCAAGGTTTGCACAATCTCATCCTCAGGAACGGTCTTGATTACCTCTCCCTTGACAAAAATTTGACCCTTGCCATTTCCACTGGCAACCCCAAGGTCTGCCTCTCTTGCCTCACCGGGACCGTTTACCACACAGCCCATTACCGCGACCCTGATTGGGACAGTTAGGTGCTCGAGTCCGGCTGTCACGTCATCTGCCAACTTATAAACATCCACCTGCGCTCTACCGCAGCTTGGGCAAGAAACAATCTCTAGTTTTCGAGGTCTTAGATTCAGGCTTTCCAGAATCTGATTTCCAACCTTGATCTCCTCGACCGGAGGAGCGGAAAGAGAGACCCTAATGGTGTCTCCGATTCCCTTGGATAGCAATGCACCAAAAGCTACTGAGCTTTTGATGGTTCCTTGGAAGGCGGGTCCGGCCTCAGTGACACCAAGGTGAAGCGGCCAGTCGCCTCGCTCGGCTAGCATCTCGTAGGCCTTGACCATAACCACCGGATCGTTGTGCTTCACTGAAATCTTAAAATCGTGGAAATCGTGCTCTTCAAAAAGACTTGCCTCCCAAACAGCCGATTCAACCAATGCTTCAGCGGTAGGTTTTCCGTATTTCTCCAATAGACGGGGGTCAAGAGAACCAGCGTTTACTCCGATTCGCAAGCTCACTCCGGCATCTTTGGCAGCCTTGGCTATCTCGCCGACCTTGTCATCGAATTTTTTGATATTTCCAGGGTTCACCCTCACTGCCCCACAACCGGCATCAATTGCCTTGAATACATACTTTGGCTGGAAGTGAATATCAGCTATGACTGGAATCTGACTCTTTTTTGCAATGACGTGCAGAACATCCGCATCATCCTGTGTTGGGCATGCCACCCTCACAATGTCGCAACCACTTGCAGTCAACTCGGCAATCTGCTGCAAAGTCCCGTTGATGTCTGTGGTCTGGGTGGTGGTCATCGACTGCACGCTGATTGGCGCCTCGGATCCGACTTGGACGTTTCCAACCTTGATTTGACGGGTTTTCCTTCGTTCAGACAAAGTTGGTGGTGGTGATTTCGGGAGACCAAGGTTTACTGCTGGCATTCGCTTCTTTCTGAGTTTCTATCCATCAATATAAACAGTGAAAATTTCGCAACTGTTCCTAACCAAAGATTGATATCGGATTAACGATATCGGCAATAATGAGCAACATGCCCGTTCCGAGCAGCAATGCCCAAACTGCGTAAGCCACCGGAATCATCTTTGCGGTATCTACCGGCCCAGGATCTTTGCGGCCGAAGGCTTTGAAACTGCGGCGCTTCAACCCCTCATAAAGGGCACCGGCGACGTGCCCTCCATCAAGGGGTAGAAGCGGAATTAGATTGAAAACAAAAAGCGCAAAATTAAGACTTCCCATAATCAATAACCCGCTTGCAAGTCTGGCCTCAAAACTAGCCTGATCACTTGCTGCAATCTCACCCGAGATCTGCGCAACGCCAAGGATAGAGATTGGACCATTGGGATTTCTCTCCTCCGGCCCAAAAGTCGAGGCAAAAACCTGAGCAAGGTTTTGCGGTAGTTGAAGAACTAGCTCGAAAACGCTTCCGGTTGCGTCTATTCCCATTGCAAAAGAGTCACCGACGGACATTGGTCGAAGCTCTGACTGGAGTTGCACACCAAGGAAGGGACGCAATTCGGTTACTGGCTCCCCGTTTTCGTCCCTGGATAACTGAGCGGTCTCCGAATCAAATACAGCTCGCTCAATCCACACCGGGGTGACAGTCAACGAAACGGGCTGCCCTTCTCTTTCAACCTCAATAGAAACAGCGCTGCCCTGCTGCACATTCATTCGCTCGATGGCCTCATCCCAGGTATTGACTGAAGCCCCATTTATGGCTGTGACGGTATCACCAGCTTGAAAACCAGCTTCCACAGCTGGTGAGGGAGGGTCGCCAGCAACGCACTCACCCTGCGGGCCACTCCCCTGCACGCATGGCAAAACTTGATTGATTGACATCGAAAGCTGCGGAGAACCAATCAAACTGAGGGCAGAGATTATTAGAGCCATGCCCAAGAAGAAATTCATCAAAGGTCCGCCAAGCATCACCGTGAGTTTTTTCGGAACGCTAAGTCTGTAAAACTCTCTGCCCTTGTCCTCTTTGGAGATTTCACCAAGGTGTTCGGCTCGAGCTTGCTCGATTGAGGATTGGAAAAGCCTTGCTTTTTTGCCAGCCTTTTCTGGAGGGAACATACCGATCATTGAGATGTATCCGCCCAGCGGAATCCCCTTTATCCCGTACTCTGTTTCACCTTTGCGTGAAGACCATACGGTCGGCCCAAAACCAATCATGTACTGCTTTACTCGAACTCCAAATAATTTTGCTGGCAATAGATGCCCAAGCTCGTGTAATCCAATAGATACGGCAAGTCCAATTACGACAAAAACTATGCCAAGGATGTAATAGACCGTCTCCACACCAAAACGATACCCCGCCTAGCTGTGAATTTGGTCAATTAGGC
>CAJXTQ010000014.1 GCA_913060985.1 uncultured Micrococcales bacterium
AGTCCTCGAATAAGAGGGTGGGGGTTCAAGTCCCCCCTCGGACACAACATAGAATGATTATCAATGAACCTCTCACCAGCCATTCAGTTCTCAGTTGAGCACGCACGCAACCACATACGGGACAGAAAGGTTTTGGTAATCACGGGAGCCGGCATCAGTACCGACAGCGGCATTCCTGATTACCGCGGTGAGGGTCACGTTGAGCGCCACCCCATGACCTTTGACACCTTTACTGGTTCACATGCCTCCAGAGCTCGGTATTGGGCCAGAAGTTATGTTGGTTGGCAGCGCATAAATGAGGCTTTGCCCAATCAAGCACATCAACTGATAGCAGAAACAAACTTTTCTGTAATCACACAAAACGTTGACGGTCTTCACCAACAGGCTGGCTCTAAAGAGGTCCTCGAATTGCACGGAACTTTATCCAGAGTCGTCTGCATGAGCTGTGGTTCAATCATCTCTAGGGATGAAATGGACCGCCTTCTGCACGAGCTGAACCCGAATGCGCAGCGGGATTTGGAAGTTGAAATAAGCCCAGATGGGGATGCTGAAATTGAGGTGAGCGAGGACTTTTTGGTTCCACCCTGTTCTCACTGTGGTGGCTTTTATAAACCAGATGTCGTTTTCTTTGGTGAGAGTGTCCCCCAGGACCGTGCCCGGAAAGCCGATCAGCTCGTCGAAAATCATGAAGCTCTTCTGGTGCTTGGTTCGTCGCTTTCAGTCAATTCCGGACTGAGGCTGATCAAGTCTGCACTCAAGCAGGAAAAACCAGTGGTGGTCGTGAACAAGGGCCCAACCAAAGCAGACGGACTTGTGACGGCAAAAATAAACAGCCCAATTGTTGATTGCTTGCCAGGGCTTCTAAATGACTGAGACAGTTTTAGGGATGTTCCGTCACGGGCAAACTGATTGGAACATCAATATGCGACTGCAGGGCACTGCAGATATTCCACTAAACCAATCGGGAATCGAGCAGGTTGAGTTGGCCGCATCAGTGATTGGCAAATGGGATGTTCTATTGACCTCTCCCCTGGGTCGAGCCAGGCAGAGTGCGGAGATCCTCTCTCGGGCAATTGGTGTTGAGGCAGAGATTTCAGAGCGGCTGCTTGAGCGAAGTTTCGGGATTGGTGAAGGTATGACCTATGAACAGTGGCACCAAAGGTATTCCAAATTGGAATCAATCCCCGGGGCTGAGAGCGAGTTGAGCGTTTTCAGCAGGTCCCAAAAGCTACTTGATGATGCACGCGATAAATACCCAGGGAAGCGAGTGCTGGTAGTCACCCACGGCGCATTGATTCGTTTCGTTTTGAACCTGGTTACCGACCACAAGCTTCCTCCAAAGGGCGAGCGGCTCATGAACGCATCTCTGCATACTTTTAGATATGCAACCAGCTGGCAAGTCGATGGCTGGGAACCGGCAGCACTTGGTCTAAAAAAGTAGCCTTGCCAAATTTTCCGCCGATTTATCCCAACTGAAGCTGCTCGCTCTCTCCATCAAATCCGCTTTTCTTTGTTCTCTAGTTTCGGCCGCAACCTGAATCTGCTCAATTAGTTGGCGTTTGTCCCCGATGTTGAAAAATAAGCCTTCCTCGCCGGCAATTTCTCGGAAAATTGGTATGTCGGAGCAAACCACCGGACACCCAACACTCATTGCCTCAATTATCGGAATCCCAAATCCCTCATCGCTCGATGCGTGCACCAAAGCGGTTGCGCTAGCGAGATGATCTGCATACGTTTCATCTGTGACTCCGTTCTCAAACTCAACCTTGGCATTCCATTGATCCGCCAAGGACTGCAATCGTTGCCTGTCTTTTTGATTGATTTTTGAGAGCAAAATCAATTTGTAATCAGGCAAATCCGCAACTGCCTCAATCAAATCTTCGACATTTTTGTACGGCATAAAACTGCCCATGTAAACGATTTTTCTCTTGGTTTGAGCCTGAACTATCGGTATCTGGGAAGGGGCGTTGTAAACCACCGTTATGGGCTTGTTGGTGAGTCGATTTTTGAGTAGTGCATCCTTGGTCGTGTGGGAGACGGTAACTACCTCATCGGCAGCACTCAATAGCAGTTTTTGAGGCCAAAAACTGGTGTGGTACAACCTCCAGAGGATCCTAATTAGAGGGTTGAAATAACCAGGCGGCTTTGGGTGTGAATAGTAGATCAAGTCATGAACCGTTAGAACCAGTTTAAATTTCTTTCCAAAGCTTCCAATTGTTTGCATTGGAGAGAAAATCACATCAAAACCCTCTCTGTTGAGCCTCAAGGCCGAGAGCGGCTCCAACAATGAGGTTGGTTTTTGAATGCTGAGGTATCTGACACCCTCTGGGAGCGCTTCTAATTGGCGCTGGTCGCTAATGATTGCAGTCAGATGATGGTCCTTAGACAGTGCGTTGAATAATTCACTGCTGAACCGACTGATTCCGTCCTGGCTGTCTGGTTTTATGTACCGACAATCGAAGCCAACTTTTTTACCGCTCAAGAAACTTCTCAATCAGTTTTGCAACACTGTCTGGTGCTTCGTAGTGGAGCAGGTGTCCAAGCTTTGGAACTGCGTGGAACTCACTATTTGGAAATAGGTTTTGGAGGGCTCTCTGCTCAGCGATCGGTCCAACAGCATCCCTCTCTCCGGTAATGAGCAAAACGGGTATTTCTATTCGTTCGGCATAGTCGGCAACACTGTTTTTCCCAGCAATTTCAAATCCTTCAATTGCAACCTCGGGAGAAGAGAAATCACTGAAGTTTTCTTGGTGTTGTCTTGCTATCCAGGCCTTCAGATCGGGTGCTTTTGATTTGATCAAGGCAGAATTCATCAAATCAATGAAAACCTTGGACTTCAAAACTTCTGGTCGCTTCCTGGCGATTTTGTAATAGCTTCTTACACTTCTACTTGCTAAATCTCTGGCATAAAAATTTGCCTTGGCAATTGGATTGATCATCACGGCTTTATTTGAACCCATGCGTTGGCTGAGAGCTCTTGCCAATATCGTGGTCCCGAACGAGTGGCCAATGGGGACTGTTGACTCTGGCATTTGCTCATATATTCCAGTAAGCCAATTGCTGTATTCGTCAAGCGTTATCTGTGCAAGCGGCTCAGTTGAGCCAAAACCTGGCAAATCAGGAATGAATATCTCCCAGTCTGGCAAGGCTCCGGCAATGGGCTCGAGACCGTGATGGTTTCCTCTGAAGCCGTGAATCAGCAGTAGCACGCCTTTGCTGTTGGTAAGGGCCGGATATCTCCAAACGGCACCAGATGGAAAATTGAGTCTCTGCGCACGTTTAACAGCAGCGGCAGCGTAGTGCACCGGCAGGGAACTCATAAAACCAGTGTATTGCGCAAAGTGTCCGTAACCCTCATATAGGGTAGGCGCGTGCTGGAATTTGATTTCGAACCTGACCTACCTGGCTGGTCAAAACAACTTGTAGGTTTTGATCTAGAGACCACTGGCCTTGATTTGGCCACCTCGCGCATAGTCACCGCATCTGTAGTCGAGATTGATGCAGCCGGCGATGCTGTAACTGCAAGGGATTGGCTAGTAAACCCCGGTATAGATATCCCCCTGGAGGCGTCCGCAGTTCACGGAGTAACTACTGAGTTGGCAAGGCGAGATGGCCAGGAGCCAAAAATTGCTCTTGCCGAGCTCTCTGAGATGCTTGCCAATTACTTTGCAAAAGGGATGACGGTTGTTGCCTTCAATGCTCCATATGATTTCACCATACTTCGAAATGACCTTGTTCGAAATGGACTGAGTCCCCTACTGGCTAAGCCAGTGATCGACCCGTTGGTAATTGATAAGCAATATGTGCAATTTCGGAAGGGAAAGCGAACACTAGGAATTCTTTGCGGTCACTATTCAATTGAATTGGAAAACGCCCATCAATCTTCCGCCGATGCTTTGGCTGCTGTCAGACTTGCGCAGCAGCAGGCTCGTATTTTTGCCAAAGAAATTGAGGCAGATCCGTATCGTCTTCACGACCAACAGGTTGAGTGGAGCAAACAGCAGGACGAAAGCTTTGCCAAGTTCATGGCAGATAAGAATCCGAATTTTAAGCTAGTTCCAGGATGGCCTGAGAAGGGTTAGCTGAAGTTTTTGTAGCGCTCGTTGAACTTCTCCACGCGTCCAGCGCTGTCCATGATTCGCTGTTTACCAGTGTAAAAGGGGTGAGAGGCTGATGAGATTTCAACATCGAAAACAGGGTAGGTGTTTCCATCCTCCCACTCAATTGTCTTATCGCTTGTAACTGTTGAGCGGGTTAGGAATGTTGCTCCGCTTGCCAGATCCCGAAAGACAACCGTTTGGTAATCAGGGTGAATGTCTGCCTTCATTTATAAACCTCTGTAGAAATCGATGATTAACAAGCCGAAAGTCTAGCACTTCTGAAGCAAAGTATGAAGCCTAAGATTTCGATCTAGCAGTAAATCTGCCCTGGTTGCTGATCACCGTTAGTTGGTAATTGAAGCAGTCGCTGACTCGCTCGCTGGTGAGAACTTGCTGGATTGGTCCTTGGCTGTGAATCTTGCCCCCGCCAATAAGCAAAGCATGGGTAAACCCCTCGGGTATCTCCTCGATGTGGTGAGTAACCACCACCATTGCCGGAGCGCTGGGACTCTTTGCATACTCTCCCAAAAGCTGAACAGTTTGCTCTCGGGCAGCCATGTCAAGTGAAGCCACCGGCTCGTCCATCAACATTAGCTCTGGGTCTGTCATTACGCTTCTTGCTATCTGGACTCGCTTTTTCTCTCCATCACTCAAGGTTCCGAAGGCGCGATCCTCAAATTCGGAGAGACCCCACTCCCCCAAAACTCGCCTTGCCCTTTTGACATCGAGTTCTTCGTAATTCTCGTTCCAACGTCCAGTTATTCCATAGCTGGCAGTCATTACTGCGTCTAAAACTTTTTCGCTGTTGGGGATGTGGTCTGTGAGCGCATTTGAGGCGAATCCAATTCTCGTTCTGAGTTCGAAAACATTTACCTCGCCCATTGTTTTGCCAAGAATGCGAGCCTCGCCCGAAGACGGCTGTATTTGAGCGGCGGCCACCCTCAAAAGAGTTGTTTTCCCGGCTCCATTTGGTCCAATTACTGCCCAACGCTGGTTGGGCTCAACCGACCAATTCACGTCATCAAGAATTGGTTGACCATTACGCTTGATGGTCACAGATGAGAAATTCACTACTTCTGACATATCTTGCCTAAGCTTAGCTTTCGAGTTTGTTTATTCCAGCGATAAACACCCAATAATTACTCCCGGAGGTTCAAAATCTCAGTTTTAGTAGTGTTTGACGTTGATTCCACGCTAATTGCGCATGAAGCCATCGAGGAGATTGCCGATGTTCTCGGAAAGCGCGATCTAGTTGCATCTATAACTAACCGCGCAATGCAGGGCGAGATTGATTTCGTTGAATCATTGAATCTGAGAGTCCAACTTCTCAAAGGCGTGAAGGAAGAAGAACTTATAGAGATTTCCAAGACCTTTCGAATCAATGACGGCGCTTCCGAGTTGATCGATCATGTGCATTCCATCGGAGGTAAAGCCTGCGCGGTTTCTGGAGGATTCAATAGCCTGCTGGGGCCTATCGCGGAAAAGTTGCGCTTAGACGGTTATAAAGCAAACACCCTGGAGCTTGAAGGCGGAGAGCTAACGGGCCGACTCATTCCGCCAATCATCGATGCCGATGCGAAGAAAATCGCACTAATCAGTTGGAGTGAAGAGTTTGGGATTCCGCTGTCAAAGACCGTTGCCATTGGTGACGGCGCCAATGACCTGCTGATGATGGAGGCTGCAGCCATAAGTATTGGGTTTATGCCAAAACCTATTGTTGCCAATTCCTGCGACTATGTGCTCAACCGACCGGATTTTAGACCGGTTATCGACCTACTCCCTTAGGCTCCGGTTGAGTGTAAACCGCCGTCTACGTGAACTATCTCTCCGGTGGTTGCCTCAAAGTAATCACTCAGAAGGGCAACAATTGCCTTGGCAGCGGGCTCTGTGTTGGTTAGGTCCCAACCTAGCGGAGCCCTGTCAGTCCAAAGCTCTTCCATTGTTGCAAAACCAGGAATACCCTTTGCTGCTGTTGTTCGCAATGGTCCAGCGCTAACCAGGTTCACACGGACTCCAGTAGGCCCCAAGTATCTCGCTAGGTATCTTGCGGTTGATTCAAATGCAGCCTTGGCAACACCCATCCAGTCATATACAGGCCACGAAACGCTTGCATCAAAGGTTAGGCCCACAACGCTTGAGCCCTTCGAGAGTTTGTTTTGAAGGGCAACCGTAATTGATTTCAGAGAGTATGCACTTACCTCGACCGCATTTGCCACATCACTCCATTCGGTTTCAAGAAAGTTTCCACCCAGGGCCGATTGCGGAGCAAAAGCAATTGCGTGGACAATGCCATCCAATGATTCGAAGTGCTCACTGACTTTCCCACTCAGCTTTTCTAAATCCTCTTGATTGGTTGCATCGAGCTCGATTACGGGGGCAGGCTTTGGAAGCCGAGAAGCCATTTTTTCAGTGATCGGAAGCATTCTTCCGAAGCTTGACAGTATTACCTCTGCGCCCTGTTCCTGGGCTATTTTCGCTGCAGAAAAGGCAATTGATGCCTCTGTAAGCACTCCCGTGACAAGTATTTTCTTTCCCTCAAGAATTCCCATGATCTCTCCTAATGTCCCATTCCCAGACCGCCATCAATCGGGATAACAGCCCCAGAGATGTAGGAAGCGGAATCGCTTACCAGGAAACTAACCGTAGCCGCCACCTCCTCAGGCTCAGCGAACCGACCCGCCGGAATTCTGGATTTGTATTCCTGCTGGGTCTGTTCAGGTAGTGCAGCGGTCATGTCAGTGTTTATAAATCCAGGGGCTACAACGTTGCATGTAATGTTCTTACCGCCTAGTTCTTGCGTGATCGATCGGGCAATTCCGACAAGCCCTGACTTGGAGGCTGCATAATTGACCTGACCCGGTGAACCAATAGAGCCGACCACGCTTCCAATCATCACGATTCGACCAAACTTTGATTTGAGCATGCCTCGGATTGAGCGCTTGATTACTCGATATGTTCCGACCAGATTGGTTTGCACAACCGACTCAAAATCTTCATCAGTCATTCTCAAAAGTAGCTGGTCGTTCGTTATGCCGGCGTTAGCCACCAAAATCTCAATTGGACCCAATTCAGATTCAATGCTCTCTACCGCTTTATCAAGACTGGAGGCTTCGTTCAGGTCAGCCTTTACCACCATTGCGCCCTTTGGACCGGAACCATCTCTTGAGGTGATGGCTACTTTGTAACCGTCATTGATTAGCCTTTCTGCAATTGCCTTACCAATGCCACGATTTCCACCTGTCACTAAAGCAGTTTTAGTCATAAATCCTCCGGGAATAACTTTGGCCCTTATGCTTTTTGATTATCCAGAGTCTAGCCACCCACATGAAAGAGCTGCGAATAATGGACAAGCCTCAAAGCGCTACGAACCTAGAAAGTAGCCCCGAGGAGGAGCGCAAGGCGCGATTTGTGAAGTACACAATCGCCATGAGCGTGCGCATGATTTGCATAATTCTTGGCGTTTTTCTGGAAGGTTGGGCGATGTGGGTTGCATTCGCTGGAGCAATTTTCTTGCCCTATTTCGCGGTAGTTATTGCAAACGCCCCTGGTAGGTCTTCCGCACCCGCTAGAGTTACCTCTCCAGCAAAATCCATTTCCGCCGACAAGTTTAGAATTGTTGATGACCAGTGAGCTTAAGTGCTCAAGAGCCGGGTGCTCTCTGAAAGCAGACTGGTTTATTTACTGGAGAAATCCAAAAGTGCACTCTGTTGAGAGAAAAAAGACCTGGCTATCCTGTGAATCCCATAAGCAGTTTTTCGTGGACTACCTATCGGTGAGAGAATTCTTTCTGGAGGCTGAGTTCATTGAATAGTTTTGCAAGGTGGAGTGGCTGGTTTGCTCTCGTCTTGGTTTTTGCCACAGCCACTGTTTTTCTCTCCAGTTGGCAGTTTGACAGACGTGAGGAAAAAGTCGACCAGATAGAACTCGTGCAAAACAACTACAACGCCCCCGTTCAGACACTCGATCAAGTTGTTCAAAATGGAGACTTGCCTGCCGAGAACGAGTGGAAAAGAGTCGAACTTGAAGGCCGATATCTCACAGATCACGTGCATCTGGTTAGGAACAGACCTCTCAACGGCCAGCCTGGATTTTTGCAACTAGTTCCGTTTCAAACCAATTCGGGCCAAATTGTCGCCATCGAACGGGGTTGGATGCCAACAGGAAACATGCAAGACTCCCCCGATTTCATACCCCGAGTAGAGTCCGAACAGAAGACTGTGATTGTTCGCCTTCGTCACAACGAGCCCGAAGTGAATAGAAGTGCACCGGAGGGTCAGATCGAGAATATCAACCTTCCAAGGTTTGCTGAAATTACCGGGTTGGCAGTTGAACAAAATTTCTATGGGCGACTTGCAAGTGAGATACCTGCAAGCTCCGAATACGCAACTCCCATGCCAATGCCTCGCATGGACGAGGGGAATCACCTAAGTTACGCGCTGCAGTGGATACTGTTTGGAGTCATGGCATTCGTAGCCTTCGGCTGGGCTCTTAGACAAGAGCTTCGATATAGAGCTGGCAAGGTGAAAGAAAAGAAGAAAGACTTTGACTCCAATGTAGAGGATCAGCTTTTGGATTCCGCTGAAGCTGAGCAGATGCAGTAATCTTTCGACAAAGAGTTTTTGAGGAGCGAATATGACGAAGTCCATAGCTATTGCCGACAGGGTTTTTGAAAGGTCGCTGGCAAAGGACGCACTATTGATAACAGGTGCTGTCGCAATAATTGCCTTGGCTGCGCAAATTTCGATTCCTCTTTGGCCTGTGCCTGTAACTCTCTCGACGTTTGCAGTTATGGTTTTGGCGGCCACGCTTGGAAGTGCTCGGGGTTCTTTGTCAATTGTTGGTTACCTAACCGCAGGTATCGGTCTTCCCGTGTTTGCAAATGCTGCCACGCTATCCGCGGTAAGGCCGACATTCGGTTACTTGCTTGGATTCTTAGCTGCCGCCATGATTATTGGTTATTTCGCATCTCGAGGTGCTGATCGCAGCCCGCTGAGAATGGCTGCAGTTTTCACCGTCGCAAGCCTGGTCATTTATGTATTTGGAGCAGGTTGGTTGATTATCGGCTTTGGAATGACCGCAACGCAGGCACTAATGGCCGGGGTAGTTCCATTTCTGCTCGGAGACGCACTGAAAGTAGTCGCTGCCACCGCTCTAATTACGGGAGTCAGAAAACTGGTTTCCTAGATACTGAAGCCAATCATTCTCATTTGCTCACGGCCGTCCTCTGTGATTTTTTCTGGGCCCCATGGAGGCATCCACACCCAGTTGATTCTGAAGGCCTCCACTACGCCATCCAGGGCATCCGCTGTTTGTTCCTCTAGCACGTCAGTCAGGGGGCAACCGGCACTGGTTAGGGTCATGTGAATAATCAGATTGCCCTCAGCATCCTGCTTTAGACCGTAAACCAAACCAAGATCGACGATATTGACGCCAATTTCGGGGTCAATAACTTCCTTCATCGCCTCCAGCACCTCGTCATACTTAGCTGCTGGAAGTTCTAGCTCTTCGCTCAAATTGCCGCCTTGTTGTATCGGTCGTAACCTTCTGCCTCAAGCCTTTCTGCAAGCTCAGGTCCGCCTTGCTCTGCAACCTTCCCATTCACGAAAACGTGAACATAGTCAGGCTTGATGTAATTCAAAATACGCGTGTAGTGGGTAATTAGCAAGACGCCCAGATCAGTGTTGCTCTTTGCTCGGTTTACCCCTTCTGAGACAACCTTTAGAGCATCCACATCCAAACCACTGTCAGTCTCATCCAATACCGCAAACTTTGGCTTCAAAAGCTCCAGCTGCAGAATCTCATGACGTTTTTTCTCACCACCGCTGAAACCCTCATTGACATTGCGCTCTGTGAAGCTTGAGTCGATTCTGAGGTCATCCATTGCCCCGCGGACTTCTCCAACCCATTCACGAAGCGATGGGGCCTCGCCTGAAATAGCTGTTTTGGCAGTCCTCAAAAAGTTACTCACGCTCACACCAGGGACTTCAACTGGGTATTGCATTGCAAGGAACAACCCCAGTCGCGCTCTTTCATCTGGCTCCATTTCAAGCACATTCTCGCCATCGAGCAGGATTTCACCGTCTGTAACCTCGTATCTTGGGTGACCGGCGATTGAATAGGCAAGAGTGGATTTTCCGCTTCCATTCGGGCCCATAACTGCATGGGTTTCTCCGGAATTGATTGTTAGGTCCACCCCCCTGAGGATTTCCTTTTTACCCTGGTCGGTGTCTACCTCGACGTGCAGGTTCTTAATTTCAAGCTTTGCCATGATTTTTC
>CAJXTQ010000015.1 GCA_913060985.1 uncultured Micrococcales bacterium
AATCGGCCATCAGCAGGATGTCTTCCAGATCCTGAATTGAGTCTTGGCTCATTTCTCCGGGGAAGAGCGATCGGATACCGCTGAGGTCCCTTTTCGGCAGTTCAACCTCAACGGTTTGGTCCTGATTGGATTTATCTCTTCTCCAAAACTTGAAATCAACCATGCTTTTCCAATTTTTGGGAGACAACTTTTGTAATGCCATCCTGCTTCATCGACACCCCATAGAGCACATCGGCAATCTCCATGGTTCTCTTTTGGTGGGTAATAACCACCAGCTGCGAGCTCTCCCTGAGGTTTTCAATAACCTCCAGCAATCTGCCCAGGTTGGCATCGTCCAAAGCTGCTTCAACCTCATCCAAAACATAGAAAGGACTTGGTCTTGCAATAAAGATGGCCATCAACATTGCCACAGCGGCTAATGAGCGCTCTCCTCCACTAAGAAGGCTTAGCTTGTCAATTTTTTTACCTGCCGGCCTAACGCTCACTTCAACCCCGGGCTCAGAGGAGTCCTCGTTTTTCGTCAACTGCATGCTGCCAGTGCCGCCGGGGAACAGAATGGGAAATATCTCTGAAAAAGCTTTCCTGGTGTCCTCAAAGGCGGACTCGAATATCTCTGTTACCTGCTCATCCAGAGTTGCAATGATTCCTCGGAGATCTTTTCTGGCGGCTTCCACATCAGCCAATTGCTCTTTTAGATACTCATGCCGCTGCTGCAAGGCCTCCAGCTGCTCAAGCGCCATTGGGTTGAATTGACCCAGTTGGGCGAAATCAATTTTCGCCTGACGAAGCTGTTGCTTCAGTGACTCTTCTGTCTCATCCGATTGCCAATCGGCCCTTAGTAACTCTTCGGCGCCAAGCCCCAACTCATCGCTGATTTTTTCAACCAGGCTATTTTTACTCAACGAAAGCTCATGCTTTCGCATCTCTGATGACTGCACCTCAGCTTGCGAGCTCTGGAGCTTTTGACGAATCTCTTCGGCTTGTGTTCGATAGTGAGTGAGCTTTTCGGTTAGCGAATTTCTCTCGGCTACGTAACCCTCTGCCTTTTCTCTGGCCTTCTCAAGGCTTTGCCCAATCAACTCTCGAAGTCGAGGAAGATTTTGAAGCTGTTTGTTTGAAACTTCTAGCTGTCGATCGCGCTCAATCTTCCGCTGCGCAGCTGCTGCAATCTTATGCTCGGTCGAGTCCAGTTCTTCCTTCAGCTCTGTCAATCTGAGTGATAGTTGAGAGATGCGCTCTTTCGCCCCACCCAGCTCCACGCGCTTTTCAAACTCCTGGGTTCTGAGCTGGTTGAGCTCCTCCTCCAGTTGATTCAATTGCTCTGGTTTATCCGGGGCGGCGAGCTCTTCCGGCCTCAGTTGCGCTCGGTTTTCTAAGTCTTTCGAAAGGGAGTCAATTTGCTCGGTGAGCGTTGATATTTCATCGGTCAGTTGAGAAACCCTTTTCTCACCGGTTTCTATTTGCGCGCGCAGTCGACCTGATTTTTCCGCATGCTTGGCAAGTTCCGCATCGAGGGCTCGCAATGACTCAAGTGAATCTTTTTCACCTGCCTCGGCCACCGCAAAATTGGCCTCAAGTCTTTCAATTTCAGCCTGAAGCTCTTTTTGCTGCTCGGAAAGGAGTTTGATTCGCTTTTCTGAAAGCTCCGCCTCGGTTGCCAATTCCACCTTTGAAGATCCAGATTGCTTACCGGCTCGCAACTGATTTCGCCTTATGAGCTCACCATTTTTGGTAACAACAGCATTGATTTGGGGATCTGCCAGCGCTGATTCAGCCTGATCCATCGAATCTGCTAGCACTATGCCCTCCAAGAACGTCTGAATAACCTTTGGTCCCTCAAAGAAGTTTCCGATAGGAGTAAAGCCCGAAAGCTCGCCCGTATTTCGAGTTTTCTCAAGGCTGTCAATGATCACAATCAAGGCCTGGCCTAACTGTTTCTCACCAAGAGTGTTTGCAGCCAGGATGGCTTTTTTCATACTCGGAGCAACAAGCGCATCACTAACTTCACCAAGGGCTGCGGCAACCGCTGATTGGTAGCCGGGATCAATCCTGAGGTGATCCGCCAAAAAACCACTCAGGTTCTCTGAGGACTGCCTGGCCAACTCCTTAGACCCGTCTTGCTCTAATCCAAGTCTCAAAGCTGCAACTCTCGCCTGCGCTGCCTCAAGCTCGGTAGAAACCTCCTGCAATGCCAATTGCTTTTCGGAGAGGGCTTTCTGAGCTTGCGATTTTTTGTCCTGGGCATTTTGATATGCCAGTTTGAGCTTCTGCTCATCGCCGACGCCAAGAGTTTCGGTCATTGACTGGAAATCATTTTTTAGCTGAATCAGGTTTTGCTCAGCTGATTCCAATTCCTGTTTTGCCGACTCTGCCTGCTCCTGCTTGGACTGGAGTTTTGATTGCAAGATATTTGTCTCAGAATCAAAACTTGTGATCTCAGACCTTCTCTGCTCGGCTTTTTCCTGAAGCTTCAGATAATCTTCTTGCCCTTGTTCAATATCGGTAAGTTTGGCTTGCCTTTGGCTTGCAAGCTCTGACAACTCCGCTTCCAAGGAGGTTGTTAACTGTTGCTGCTTTTGCAGATCCAGCTCTAGTTCGGCAATCTGATTCGAAAGTGAGGCGGTGTCCACCTCAAAATCAGATTCGTTCTGCAGTGACTGGATTTTTTGCTGCAATACCGACTGGGTTGATTCAGCCCTACGTTGCAAACTCTCAAACTTATAAACAAGCTCTTTTGCCTCGGAGCCATCACTTGCCAGTAGCGACTGCTCAAGTTCAGAAATGTAGCCGGCCGTGGACTCCAGCTGTTGATTTAGTATTTCGCGCTCAGCACGCTTTTCGCTCTCGCTGGCGCTTAATTGATTCAGCCTCGAATCAAGCTCTCTCAACTGCATCGAATAAAGCTTCGAGCGAACCTCGGCTAATCTCTCACCAATGTCTTTCGCTCTTTTCGCGACCTCTGCCTGTTTGGCAAGCGGCTTCAGTTGCCTGCCAACCTCAGAGATTAGATCGTTCAGCCTTTGCAGGTTTCCCTGCATTGCCTCAAGTTTTCGCTCGCTGCGCTCTTTGCGTCGACGGTATTTCAAAACACCTGCGGCTTCTTCAATTAATCCGCGACGCTCCATCGGGTCTGCCCTGAGAATGCTGTCCAACTGGCCCTGGCCAACAATTACGTGCATTTCTCGGCCAAGTCCTGAATCACTTAGGAGTTCTTGAACATCCAAAAGTCTGCACTGGTCACCATTGATCGCATATTCACTGACCCCGTTTCTGAAAAGGGTTCGCGAAATGCTCACTTCCGAATACTCAATCGGCAACGCACCGTCGGAGTTGTCAATTACCAATTCAACGCTGGCTCTTCCAAGCGGCGCCTGGGTTGATGTCCCGGCAAAGATGACATCTTCCATCTTCGCTCCGCGCAAGCTTTTTACACCCTGTTCACCCATGACCCAGGCGAGGGCGTCAACCACGTTTGATTTCCCGGAACCGTTGGGACCAACAACTGCTGTCACACCCGGTTCAAAATTAAGGGTGGTTGTTTGCGCGAAAGACTTAAAGCCCTTCAGTGTTAGTGACTTCAGATGCAATCTGCGCGCGCTCCTTTGTGGACGGTGCTATTTACTTTAGTTTCTGTTTGCGAATTCGCTGGCAAGCAGGGCAGAAATGACTTCCTCTATTTTCCCAAGACTTCCTTGCAATTAGTCTTCCGCACCTATTGCAGGGTTTTCCGGTTTGCCCGTAGGCGTTTAGATTTTGAGAGAAGTATCCAGACTGGCCGTTTATGTTTTTATATTGCTGATCAAAACTTGTCCCACCCTGTTCAACTGCCTCAGACAAAACATCCTTGATGTGTGAAAAGAGTTCAGTTAATTTTCTTGAGGATATGGAGTTGGCGGGTTGATTGAAGTGCAACCTTGCCCTCCACAATGATTCATCCGCATAAATATTTCCTACCCCGCTCACGAGCTGCTGATCCAGAATCACATGCTTTATGCCTGCGGTTCGATTTTTGATTTTGCGCTTGACTGAATCGAGATCAAACTCCGCGTCCAGCGGGTCTCTAGCGATGTGAGCAACTGAGCTTGGTATCTCAGTTTGAACTTCAGTCTCGGGGCTATAACCACTTGAGTTTCCCTCGACAGGTTGAAGCTGATCCACCATCAAGGATCCAAATAGTCGTTGGTCTGAAAATCTAAACTGCAACCCATTTTCCAAATTCATTTGCAGTCGAACTTGGCTCTCTGGCTGGTAATCCTGAGTTCGAATCAGCGCTTGCCCACTCATGCCCAGATGCATCACCAGAGCAAAACCCTCAATATCCAACGGCATCCAAATAAATTTCCCGCGCCTGACCGCAGCGCTAAAACTTCTTCCGCGCATCAGGTTTTGGAAATCCTCAGACCCTCCAGGGTGTTTTTTCAAACATCTCTGGTCAAAGACCTCGATGTCTTCGATTTTGGAATTCAAAACTGTAAGCGCAAGACCTCTTCGAACGGTCTCTGCCTCTGGAAGCTCAGGCATTATCTAGGTTGCGCAGCGCATCAACTGCTGCGTCTGATTCTGCAGATCGCCTGGTTGAACCCTTGCCTTTTCCGAGAAGTCGCTCCCCGCTAAAAGCCTTCGCAAAGAAAACCCGCTGGTGATCAGGGCCCTCAAAAGCAATTTCATAAAAAATGGGCTGATCACCTCGAGCCAACAGCTTTTCATTCAAAGTCGTCTTTGGGTCTGAGGCTTCTCTAATCGCGTCTGGATCATCAAGCAAAGGGAAAATGAATTGCTGAATGACCTTTTTTGCCTCATCCATACCAGCTGAAAGATAAACAGCTCCCAAGATCGCCTCAAAAGCATCCGCCAACAGATTCGGCTTTTTCCGACCCAGAGTTTGCTCTTCGCCCTTGCCGAGAAAAAGATATTTTCCAATATCCAGTCTCTGTGAAACGCTTGCCAATGCTTGAGCGCTGACAACGCCGTTTTTTATTTTTGTTAGCTCCCCCTCGTTGAGATCAGGAAGCAGCGAGAAGAGGTGGCTGGTTACGACATAGCCAAGAATGGAGTCCCCAAGAAATTCCAGTCGCTCATTATTTTCGCCCCCGTTTTCATAGGAATAGGAGCTGTGCGTCAGTGCAAGCTTTAGAAGCTTGGGGTCAACTGTCACACCAAGCCGCGACTGCAGCTTGTCTAGATCCATGGCTTAGGCGTCGGCTACTCGGCGGCCCTTGTATTCCATGTATAGCTCGGTGCCAACGCTGTCGGTGACAACCTTAGCCCTGTGAGGCATGCTGTATACGGTCTTACCGTTTTCAACAGTCTTGTTCAGCTGCACTGGAGCGGCCTTCCACTGCGAACGGCGTGAGTGGGTGTTTGCCCTGGACTTGCGTCGCTTTGGAACTGGCATGTTCTTACTCTTCCTCTTTAAGCTTTTTCAGTTCTGCCCACCTCGGGTCAATCTGACCCTCGTGAACATGGTCCGGTTGTTCATTGAGATTTATGCCGCATTCGGCGCACAAACCCAAACAGTCTTCGTCACAAACAGGCTGAAACGGAAAACTGATGACAACCGCATCCCGAACGACCTCTTCGAGATCAACAGAGTTGTCAACCACTAAAAGGTCATCGTCCGACTGACCAGAATAGGCGAAAAGTTCTTGAAAAGCTACCCTGAATGAGTGATTCAGAGGTTGCAAGCACCTTGAACACTCAGTTTTTGCCTCACCGAAGGCATTTCCGGTGGCCAGTATTCCCTCGTGGACACTCTCCAGTCGCAGTTCAACACCCACAGAATCTCCAGAACTGAGCTCTACCATGTCGGTTCCCCAGCGCTCTTCAAGCTCTACATCGAAATCCATCTGCTCCATGGTCCCCGGTTTACCTACCAACGACCGAACTGGGATCTGCCAATCAGCTTGCATTCAACTTCTCTTGGATTTTTTGGGATACCGCATCTGTCACATATTTAGAGATGTCACCGCCCAGCGCGGCCACCTCTTTCACAAGCGAGCTCGAAACATAGCCAAGACCTGGCTCACTTGCCATGAAAATAGTCTCCACTCCGCTCAGGTCGTTATTCACCTGCGACATTGGCAACTCATACTCGATGTCGGCAACTGTTCTAAATCCCTTAATCAGCGCATGCGCCCCGTGAACCTCCGCATACTCAGCTAGCAATCCACTTTCAAGAGTTGAAAATCGGAGCGGAGAAATATCAACACCCAGTTCCCTGACGCTTTGCTTGATCATGTTCAAACGTTCTGCAGAGGTGAATAGTGGTTGTTTGCTTGGGTTATGCACCACCAGTACGTGAACCTCGTCAAAAAGCTTTGTTGCCCTTTTTAGGATTCCTAGGTGTCCAAGTGTTGCCGGATCAAAACTGCCCGGGTAGACGGCGATGTGTTTCATAGTTAAAGCCTAGCCCCGTGAGATGACCTTCTGGTCATCTATGGGTGAACAAAGCCTCACGATTGACTCAATGTCGGCATCTGTATCCAAAATCTTTTTAGCAATCGGTTGAGCCGATGCAATTATCTCCTGATCCTTCACGACCCCCAGAAGTTTCAACCTGGATTTAGTTCCAGATTGATTCAGACCCGTAACATCCCCCTCTTTTCGATAGAGCAGATCGAGTTCGCTTAGTTCAAATCCATCATCGGTTCTCTCCATCGCCTCCAAGCGCTGGTAGGCCTCTGATTCCGCCTCGCTCCTTGTTAGTAGCAAACAGATTGCCGATTTGGATCCTCTTCCAACTCGCCCTCTTAGCTGGTGAAGCTGAGCTAGTCCAAATCGATCAGCATCCAATATCACCATGGCAGTTGCATTTGGGACATCAACTCCCACCTCGATAACCGTTGTTGAGACCAGAACATCAATCTGGGCTTCGGAAAATTCAGCCATAACCCGAGATTTTTCTTCGGCTGGCATTTTTCCGTGGAGAAGTCCTATGCGAACGTTTTTCATGTAGGGATTGCTAGCCAGTGAGTGGCCAACTTCGATGGCTGCGGCACTGGCACCATCGCCGGAATCTTGGTCACTAAGCTCAATCCGAGGGCAGACCACAAATGCTTGACTACCGGCCTGAACTTCCTCAGATACTCTCTCCCAAACGCGACTTACATGGCCAGGCTGATCAACATTGACAACGTGAGTTGATATTTTCTGTCTATCCTGAGGCTTCTCATCAAGGACGGAAACACTCAGGTCTCCAAATATTGTCACGGCAAGAGTTCTTGGTATCGGGGTGGCGGTCATGATGAGAGTGTGAACATTTTCACCCTTCGACCTAAGCGCCTCTCTTTGCTCCACCCCAAAACGATGCTGCTCATCAATTACCGCCAGCGAGAGGTCGAAAAATTCAACCCTTTCCGAAATCAGTGAGTGTGTGCCAACCACAATCTGAGCGCTTCCGCTGACTATTTTCAAAAGTGCCTTGCGCTGCTCGGTCTGACTCATTTGCCCGGTGAGCAGAACTGGCTGAAGCTTCTTTGAAAGATCGCCTAGCATCTGATTGATGGCGATGAAGTGCTGGGTTGCCAAAACCTCAGTTGGGGCAATTATTGCCGCCTGAGATCCATCCTCAATGCTGGCAAGCATTGCCCTCAATGCAACAACGGTTTTTCCCGAGCCAACATCTCCTTGCAACAGCCTATTCATGGCGATTCCCGATGCGAGGTCACGCTCAATCTCAGATCCGACTTTTTGCTGGGCACTAGTGAGTTGATAGGGGATGTTTTTATCAAACTGTTCCAGAATGTGTCCTGGTTTCCGGGGCTTGACCTTTGATTGCTCAAGCTGTTTTCTTATAAGTCCGAATTCCAGAAGTAGGCCTAGCGCCTCATGAGTTTTCAGTGTTTTTATCGCATCTTCAAAATCTCTGGGGTGAGAGGGTCTATGAATCAAACTAAGCGCCTGCTCAAGAGTCAATATCCCCAGTTCGTTCCGAATGCTTTGTTCAATCGGTTCCTCGGGGAACTCAGCCTCGGCCAAAACTTTTTCCACTACTTTCTGGATTCTCCAACTAGGCAAAGTTGAGGATGCCGGATAGATGGGTATGGGGGTTTTAGCCCAAGCTTCCGGATCCACCTCTGTGGATTCATCAAACAGCTCGTAGTCTGGGTGAGACAGTTGAATCTGTCCTGAAAACATACTGGTTTTTCCCGCGAACAAACCCTGTGTGCCTGGAACAAGCTGATTAGATCTCCAAGCCTGGTTGAAAAAAGTGAGTTTTGCATTCGCTGACCCATCGGTGATAGTCACCTCGAGAATTGAGCCTTTTTTGCCCTTGATTGGTCTGCTGTTTAGCTTTTCAACCTCAGCCAATATGGTTACGTTTTCGTCTATGGGAAGCTGCGAAATTGGAGTTAGCTGGCCCCTTTGCAAATACCTTCGTGGATAGTGGCGAAGTAGCTGCTCCACATTCAATATTCCAAACGCCCGCGCAAGCTGTTTGGCGGTTTTCTCACCAATTAGCTGATCAAGGGTCGTCTCAAAGGTTGCCACGTTACTAACCTATTCAGAATTTCAGCGATTGGGCTTTAGGCTCGTTAGGTGAGCAGAATAATTGCAGGTTTCGCAAGTGGAAGAAAACTTGCATCCCCCGCCAAATCAACCAGACCCTCTTCCGATCGACTAAAAGAGTCACTTTTTGCAATGCTTGAAGCCCGTGATTTGTTGACTGATGCGAATTTTCTGGACCTCTTTGCTGGAACCGGGGCTGTGGGACTAGAGGCTTTGTCCCGAGGCGCAAAAAAGTTAGTCATGGTTGAAAAAGATCCACAGGCGATGAAGGTTTGTTTGGAAAATGCAGAGCTCGTTAGCTCCCACATCCCAGATAGTGTTGAAATACATTCAATACAAGCTCCGGTTTTCAAAGCCCTAGAAAACTTAGTGGGAAACTTCGACCTGATTTTTTTGGATCCGCCATACGACTATCCCGCGAAAAAACTTGCCGAAAACCTTGATCAGCTCAAGCCAATATCGACAGGCATTGTGATTATAGAAAAATCAACCAAGACTGAACTGCCGCCGGTTGAAGGATGGAATGTCGATGATGACAAAAAATACGGCGACAGCGAGTTGGTTTTTCTTTCTAGAGATGTCTCTCGTTAGGACCTGTGTAAACCTGCTGAGGTCTTCCGATTTTGGTAACTGGGTCGGCCATCATCTCTCTCCAGTGGGCAATCCAACCTGGAAGCCTTCCAAGGGCGAATAGTGCAGTGAACATCTTTGGCTCAAAACCCATCGCCTTATAAATCACACCTGAGTAGAAATCGACATTTGGATAGAGCTTTCTAGATACGAAGTAGTCATCTTTCAAAGCCGCCTCTTCCATTTTCTTTGCAATGTCCAACAGTGGATCGTGAATACCAAGGTCATTTAGAACACTGTCAGCGGTGGCCTTCACGATTTTCGCCCTGGGGTCAAAGTTTTTATAAACACGGTGACCAAAGCCCATTAGGCGAACGCCCTCTTCTTTGTTTTTCACGCGCTCGATGAACTTATCGACACTGTCACCAGACTGGTGGATGTTCTCCAACATCTCCAAAACCGCCTCATTTGCCCCGCCATGCAGAGGTCCGTATAGAGCATTCACCCCGGCGCTCATCGAGGCAAACATGTTTGCCTGAGAGGAACCAACCAACCTGACAGTTGATGTCGAGCAGTTTTGCTCGTGATCAGCGTGCAACAAAAACAAAGTATCCAGCGCTTTTGTGATTACTGGATTCTGAATGTAGGGCTCAGCGTTATTTCCAAATGTTAGCCACAAGAAATTCTCAACGTAGTTAAGTGAATTGTCTGGGTATAAAAGCGCATGCGAGACGGAAGTTTTCTGAGCGTATGCAGCCACCACTGGAAGCTTCGCCAGAAGCCTGATGGTTGATAGCTCAACCTGCTCTGGGTCTTTGGGGTTTAGTGAGTCCTCATAGAAAGTACCCAGAGCACTCACGGCACTGGAGAGAACACTCATAGGGTGAGCCGACCTAGGGAAGGCCTTGAAAAAGTCCTTGAGGTCCTCTTTCAACAGGGTGTGTCTGCGAATCTTGCCTTCGAATTCGCTAAATTCACTCTCAGTTGGAAGTTCTCCGTAAATCAGCAGATAAGCAACCTCGAGGAAGCTTTTTTGCTCCGCTAGTTGCTCGA
>CAJXTQ010000016.1 GCA_913060985.1 uncultured Micrococcales bacterium
AGACCATCAGATGGTTGGACTGACGAGGTTCCCAACACTCCCTGGTTCTTATCGCTTCTAGGAACACTGCTTCCTTTCATACTGATTGGTTTGATTTTCTGGTTCATCATGAGCGGTGCTCTTGGTGGCAATAACCGAGTAATGCAGTTTGGTAAATCCAAAGCCAAGATGGTCAGCAAAGAAACCTCCAACATAACCTTCGAAGACGTTGCAGGGGTTGAAGAGGCGATGGAAGAGCTTCACGAGATCAAGGAGTTTTTGGAAGAACCTAAGAAGTTCCGTGACTTAGGCGCAAAGATTCCAAGAGGGGTTTTGCTCTACGGGCCTCCAGGAACTGGAAAGACCTTGGTCGCTAAAGCTGTTGCTGGCGAAGCGGGTGTTCCGTTTTTCTCAATTTCTGGAAGTGACTTTGTTGAGATGTTTGTCGGTGTCGGAGCTAGCCGAGTAAGAGATTTGTTTGAGCAGGCTAAGCAAAGCGCTCCAGCAATTATTTTTGTGGACGAGATTGATGCCGTTGGTCGCCACCGTGGAACAGGTGTCGGAGGCGGAAACGATGAGCGCGAGCAAACACTGAACCAGCTGTTGGTCGAAATGGATGGTTTTGACACAAACACCAACGTGATTTTGATTGCCGCTACCAACCGCCCTGATGTTTTGGATCCGGCCCTTTTGCGTCCTGGAAGGTTTGACCGCCAGGTTGGAGTTGGAGCGCCAGACCTGAAGGGTCGGGAGATGATTCTGAAGGTTCACGCCAAGAACAAGCCAATCGCCAAGGGTGTTGACTTAGCGGTTATCGCGAGAAGAACCCCTGGATTCACAGGAGCAGATCTTGCCAATGTTCTAAACGAGGCCGCTTTGCTGGCCGCCAGGCTAGATAGAACCGAGATTGATGAGGCAGTTTTGGATGAGGCAATCGATCGAGTGATTGGTGGACCGCAGAAGAAGTCATCAATTATGAAAGACAACGAGAGATTGATAACCGCCTATCACGAAGCTGGCCATGCTCTGGTTGCGGCAAGTCTTAATCACAGCGACCCGGTTTCGAAGATTACTATTTTGCCCAGGGGGCGAGCACTTGGATACACCATGGTGCTTCCGGTTGAAGATCGCTATTCGGTTTCAAGAAACCAGCTGCTAGACCAGATTGCCTACGCTATGGGCGGGCGAGTTGCGGAAGAAATTGTTTTCCATGACCCAACTACTGGTGCAAGCAATGACTTTGAAAAAGCCACCAATACCGCAAGGCAGATGGTTACCAAATACGGCATGAGCTCTGAGATTGGTTCTATTTCCTTGGGAAGCGGGTCAAGTGAACCATTCTTGGGTCGAGAACTGGCGAGTGCTAAGGATCACTCGGAGCGTATTGCTGAACTTGTCGATATTGAAGTTCAGAAGATTTTGGATAGCGCCTTGGATGAGGCTCATCAGGCACTGACTAAAAACCGTGCCGTTTTGGATGAACTTGCCGAGCAGCTTTTGCAGAAAGAAACTTTGAACCAGGAGGATATCGCCAAGATATTTGAGCCGGTGAAAAAGCTTCCAAAGCGGAAAGTCTGGCATTCAAGTGAGTCAAGGCCGCATTCTCGCAAAGGCCCAATTGATGTCCCCGAAAGACTGGTCAAGGAGCTAGAAAAAGCGAAGCCAGCTAAAAAGACCGCAAAGAAAACCGCAACCAAGAAACCGGCAACTAAGAAACCGGCCGCTTCCAAAGACGGCTAATGGATAGCAATCGAATCCAACGAGCAGTCAGGGAGCTATTGGAAGCAATAGGTGAAAACCCAGACCGAGCAGAGCTTAGGGACACCCCCGAGAAAGTCAGCGAGAGCTACCAAGAGTTTTTCAAGGGAATCGGTGTAGATCCACTCGAATACCTCAAGGATTCTTTTCCTGCTGATTCAACCGAGCTTGTATTACTGAAAGACATTGAGCTGGTTTCTATTTGCGAACATCACCTTTTGCCTTTTACTGGCGTTGCCCACATCGCTTTTTTGCCAGATGAGAAAATCATCGGTCTGGGAAGGCTAGCCAAGGTGGTAGAGGTTTTGGCCTCCAGGCCGCAGCTGCAGGAAAACCTTGGAAACCAGATCGCTGATGCTATTGCCGAGGGATTAAGCCCCAAAGGTGTTTTGGTTGTGTTGGAGGCCAAGCATCAGTGTGTTGCCTCCAGGGGTGCGAGACAGCCCGAGGTAAATACACTCACCAGCTCTGCCAGGGGCTTGATGGAGAAGCCTGAGTTTCGTCAAGAGGCGATGGGGCTTATTTCAAAATGAGACCAAAGTTAATGGGGGTTATCAACCTCACCCCGGACAGCTTCAGTGATGGCGGACTATTCAATGACCCGCAAGCGGCATACGCTCAAGCTCAGCTGTTGCATTCGCAGGGTGCTGAAATTATCGACATCGGAGCAGAGTCAACAAAACCAGGTGCCGAACGGATAGAAGTTTTCGAAGAACAACGAAGGTTGCTACCGGTTCTGACAGAGCTTGCCGAGGTTGTTGATTTGAGTGTTGACACCATGAACGCATCCACTGCAGAAATTGCTTTGAGCATGGGCGCGAGATTTATCAATGATGTCAGTGGTGGGCTTGCCGACCCAGATATGCACAAAGTAATGGCCGGCGCAGATGCTCATTACATCATCAGTCACTGGAGGGGTCACTCCAAGGAGATGTATCGTGAGGCGGATTATCAAGACATCGCCTCCGAGGTGGTAAGCGAGATAAAGAGACAGGTTGACTCAGCGGTATCAGCTGGAGTTGATCCGGAGAAAATAATTGTCGATCCGGGGCTTGGTTTTGCTAAAGACATGGGTCAGAACTGGGAGTTGGTCGCACGGCTTGATCGGCTAAAGGCTCTGGAGATGCCAATACTCGTAGGTCACTCGCGCAAAAGATTCTTAGCCAGTGCTTTGGACCCAGAGTTTTTAGAGATGGACAACCAGCGAAGAGACCTTGCAACTGCGGTTCTAACCGCATTATTGATGCAACACAGTTTGTGGGGGATTAGAGTTCATAATGTGCAGGCTTCGATGGATGCGATTAACTTGGTTGAGCAACTGGGGAAATTCGATTGAACCAGGTAATCAGGCTCAGTGGTGTTGAGGCAATTGGCTATCACGGGGTTTTAGATTCTGAGCGCGCTAAAGGCCAGAGGTTCATTGTTGATTGCGAATTAGAGGTTGATACCAAGCTTGCAATCCAGACTGATGACATCAACGACGCAGTCGATTACTCGGCAGTTGCAGAGCTAATCAACGAACAGATTCAATCGGAGCCCGTGAACCTAATCGAAGTCCTGGCGAATCGAATTGCTGCTGAGATTTTGAATAATTTCTTTTTGGTGAAAACGGTGGAGATTACAGTCCACAAACCTGATGCACCAATCGAGGTTCCTTTCAAAAATGTTTCGACGACAGTTATTCGGACATCGGAGCGATGGTGACAGAGGCTGTTTTAGCTTTGGGTGGAAATCTAGGCGATCGTGAACAAACACTCTCCAATGCGATAGCCGACATTGCTGATTTGAAGGGCGTGAAAGTAACTGCAACCAGTTCGTTTTATGAGTCGGTGGCTCTAACTTTGGCTGGTGAAGATGAGAGTGCTCCAAAGTTTTTGAATTGTGTTGTGAAGATAGAAACAAAGCTTGATCCAAAGAAACTTCTAAAAAAACTATTTGAGATTGAAAACTCCCACGGTCGAGTTCGACTCGAGCGTTGGGGCCCACGGACATTGGATATCGACATCATTGTTTTTGGCTCGGAGCTGGTTCAAACAAAGAAGTTACAAATTCCTCACCCGAGAGCCCATCAACGAGGTTTTGTTTTGGTTCCGTGGCTGGAGCTTGACCCCGAGGCGGTATTGCCGGGACATGGCAAAGTTGCAAAACTTGCCGAGAAGTTTAAATCCAGCGTGCGGGAGGCCTAGCGTGAAGCCGCTTTCGATTTCGCAGTTGACGGCGATAGCGATTCTGTGGCTTGCGCTTGGTTATTTTTATTTGCAATGGCTTTTATCCAGCGGATTGGCATTGGTTTTCACCCATCCACTGCTCTCTTTGAATTTATTTATTACCGGTGCTGTGGTGTTTGCTCTAACTCTTCGGATAGCCAATTATCAGCGCAAATTGGAGGATTTTAGAGATGGAAAGAACAGCAAACGGCCAGCCAGACCTGACCCAATCTGGTCATTCCGTTTGTTGGTTTTGACAAAATCTGTAGCGTATGTGGGCAGTGGTTTTCTAGGCTGGCATTTGGGGGCGTTGATATTTCTGGTTATGAATACCTCAAACCAGTTATTCCCAACCGCGGCCATTTGGGGGTCTTTGGCTTCCTTAATGACCGTACTGGCTGGCATTCTTGGAGAGAGAAATCTTCGTACTCCCGATGATTTAGAAGAGGGTGAGACCAGTTAATGACAAATAAACCAGGTCGTATGAAAGTCGGAAGCATTGGTGATGGCCTAGAGGGCATCATTCTGGTGAAGGCGTTGGCTGGTGCTGGACACACGGCCGAGGCAATCAGCGTGCAAGCGGATGAGTCAATCGAGCGAGCTGATTCACTCTTGCCAAAGGTTGAGATGGTCAGCATGCAAGAGGTCGTTGAGCGGTGCGATTTGGTCATCGTTGCCATGGATTCGGCTGCCACTGAAGAGGCGGTCACGGGTCTTGCGCAGCTTGGCTATTTTGCACCAGGAAAAATTGTCATGCACTGCGCTCCCGATCGAGGGTATGCAATCTTGGCAAGTGCCGCTAGGGCGGGGGCAATTCCAATCGCCCTGCACCCGATAGTTGATTTCACTGGAACCAGTGTTGATCTGCTCACCTTGCAAAACAGCGTCTCGGCTGTAACCGCACCAGATTCAGTCCTTCCAATAGCTCAGGGGCTGGCTATGGAGATAGGAACCGATCCGATTGTCATCGCTGAATATCAAAGGCCCGCCTTTGCCGAGGTTTATAGCTCTTTGAATAATTTTCCAAAAGTGATTGTCTCGCAAGCAATTAGCGAGTTAGAGGCGGAAGAAGTCCCAAGGGTGGTTGACTTGGTAGCACCGATCGCCAGGGCGGCTGTTGAACGCGCACTGCGAGAGGGTGGATTTAGTCCGAACCCGGAGGATTTTGAGAGTTGAAGCAGGTTAGCCAAGCAGACCAGCTCAAGCAGCTGATTGCTCAGGCACGTTCAGAGGGACTCAGAATCGCCTTTGTTCCGACAATGGGAGCTTTGCACTCAGGACACCTCTCACTGATTGATCAGGTTCGTACGGAGGAGAACTTCGTCATCGCAAGCATCTTTGTAAACCCCCTGCAGTTCAACGACCAAAGCGATTATGAGAATTATCCGCAGTCTTTGGGGGTGGATGCCCGTTTGCTCTCCGATCGTGGAGTTGATGTTTTGTTTTTGCCGGAGCCAGAAACTGTTTATCCAGAGACTCCGAACCTGATTAGCCCAGAAGATATTGGAAGCAATTTGGGTGAGACCCTAGAGGGTGAGTTTAGGCCTGGGCATTTTCAAGGGGTGCTAACGGTTGTCTCAAGACTGTTTGATCTTGTCACTCCCGACATTGCAGTTTTTGGAAAAAAAGACGCTCAACAGCTAGCAATAATTAGGCAGATGGTCGCTCACCAACTAGCCAGCGGAAGACGAATGCCACTCAAAATCATCGCCGGTGAGACTGTTCGCGACGAAGACGGCCTTGCACTATCAAGCAGAAATTCGAGACTGAGTTCGGAACAGATTGAGATTGCTAGAACAATCAACGTCGCCCTCAGTTCTTGTCAGGGCAAGTCAGTCGCGGCTGCAAAAACGGAGGCAAGGGAGATTCTCCATCCGGAGATTAGGGTTGACTATCTAGAGCTAGTCGACCCAGAGAGTTTTCAGCCTGTAGATGATGATTACACGGGGAGTACGCTAGCCTTATTTGCTGGTTATGTCGGTGATGTCAGGTTGATTGACAACCGTGAGATTTCAATCAAAGGAAGCTAATTGGAGCAAGAGCTAGCAGGAGATGATCTTCCAGAGCAGATGGGTTTCCGCTTACAAAAGCGGGAACAGCTAATTGCCGACGGTGAGGCCTACCCGGTTAGCCTTCCAATCACTCACTCAATCGAAGAGGTAAAAAACCATTACCCCAATCTTGAAAGTGATGTCGCAACCGGAGAAACAGTGGCTGTTTCGGGACGCATCATGTTTTTGCGAAACACCGGAAAACTGTGCTTTGCCTCTTTGCAAGCAGGAAGTGGCGCAAGAATCCAGGCAATGATCAGCCTGGACAAGGTCGGACAAGAGCAATTGGATTCTTGGAAAGAGCTGGTCGATCTCGGTGACCACGTCTTTGTTAGCGGAGAGGTAATCACCTCAAAGCGCGGTGAGCTCTCGATTTTGGCTGATACCTGGCAGATGGCCGCAAAAACTATTAGGCCGATGCCGAATCTGCACTCAGAGCTATCCGAGGAGGTGAGAGTTCGAAATCGCTATCTTGATTTGATTGTCAGAGACAAGGCTCGTGAGGTTGTGAAGATCCGCAGCGAGGTTATGCAGTCTTTGAGAAACACCTTCCACAAGCATGCGTTCACGGAGGTTGAGACACCGATGTTGCAGGTGATGCACGGGGGAGCATCAGCAAGGCCATTCAAAACCCATATGAATGCATACGATATGGATCTCTACCTCCGCATCGCTCCAGAGTTGTTTTTGAAGCGTGCTGTGGTCGGCGGTTTAGAGAGAGTCTTTGAAATCAACCGTAACTTCAGAAACGAGGGAGCTGACAGCTCCCACTCACCTGAGTTTGCAATGCTGGAGGCCTACGAGGCCTATACCGACTACAACGGCATGGCGGTTTTGACAAAAGAATTAATTCAGAATGCTGCCAATGATGTTTTTGGAACCACCGTTGTCACCCTGGATGACGAAACCGAATACGACCTTGGTGGTGACTGGAAGAAAGTTCCGATGTATGAATCGTTGAGCCAAGAGCTTGGTGAGGAAATTACTCCAGAGACCGATATGGCAACGCTTGCGAAAATTGCCGACAAGCTTGAAATTGATGTCGCCCATCCCTTGCATGGAAAATATGTCGAGGAGCTTTGGGAGCACTTTTATAAATCAAAGCACCCTGAACCATTTTTTGTGACTGATTTCCCAGTTGACACATCTCCTTTGACCAGGGATCACCGCAGTCAGCCAGGTGTTGTCGAGAAGTGGGATTTATACATTCGCGGTTTTGAGCAGGCAACTGGATATTCGGAGCTGGTGGATCCAGTGATTCAGCGAGAGCGTTTTGTAGCTCAAGCGGCTTTGGCAGCTGGAGGAGACCCAGAAGCTATGCGATTGGATGAGGAGTTTTTGAAGGCGTTGGAGTATGGCATGCCTCCCAGTGGAGGAATGGGTATGGGTATTGATCGCCTATTGATGTCTCTAACTGGTTTGGGAATTCGGGAAACAATTTTGTTCCCTCTTGTTAAGTAAAGCGTGCAAGAAATGAATGGCTGGCAGATTTTAGGCGACGCGATGCTGTCGCTTGTTCCACCTGCTCTGGTGGGTCTTTTGTTTTATGTTGTTATGCGCTCAATCATTCGCGCAGATCGCGGTGAGCGCGAGGAATACAGCCGGATTGAGGCCGAAGAGCGCAATAAGCGCGACCAGGCCTAGTTCACCCGTTGGCGAACACGGGTATTGTTCAACCCCCTCATCGGTTTACCATCTCAGTACAGAACTGCGGAGGTGTTCAAAGATGTTTGAGAAATTTACCGATAAGGCTCGAAGGGTGGTTGTGCTTGCCCAGGAAGAGGCAAAGCTTCTCAACCACAATTACATTGGCACCGAACACATCCTGCTGGGACTGATTCACGAAGGCGAGGGTGTTGCAGCCAAGGCGCTTGAATCACTCAACATTTCTTTAGAGCAGGTTAGAGAACAGGTTCAGGAAATCATTGGCCAGGGCCAGCAGGCACCCAGTGGTCACATCCCGTTCACACCTCGCGCAAAGAAAGTTCTGGAGCTTAGCCTCAGGGAGGCATTGCAGCTGGGTCACAGCTACATCGGAACTGAGCACCTTTTGCTTGGACTTATTCGCGAGGGTGAGGGAGTTGCCGCGCAGGTTTTGACCAAGCTTGGTGCCGACACCAACAAGGTCAGGCAGCAGGTTATTCAGCTGTTGAGCGGCTACCAAGGAAATGAAACAGTTTCGGTTGGAGCTGACACCCCTCCTCCTCAGCAAAAAGGAAGCCAGATTCTTGATCAGTATGGAAAGAATCTGACCCAGGCTGCTGCTGAAGGAAAGCTTGATCCGGTTGTTGGACGTGAGCGCGAGGTAGAGCGCGTCATGCAGATTCTTGCCCGCAGGACAAAGAACAACCCAATCCTGATCGGTGAGCCCGGTGTTGGTAAGACTGCGGTTGTTGAGGGATTGGCGCAAGCGATTGTTGCAGGCAATGTTCCCGAGATCCTTCGAGGCAAGCAGCTCTATACGCTGGATATGGGCTCATTGATTGCCGGTTCTCGCTACCGTGGCGATTTTGAAGAAAGACTAAAAAAGGTCACCAAGGAGATTCGCACTCGAGGCGACATCATCACCTTCATCGATGAGATTCACACGCTGGTAGGTGCTGGTGCAGCAGAGGGTGCAATTGACGCAGCCAGCATTTTGAAGCCCATGCTTGCAAGGGGTGAGTTGCAGACAATTGGTGCGACCACATTGGATGAATACCGCAAGCACTTTGAAAAAGATGCCGCATTGGTTCGTAGGTTCCAGACAGTTTTGGTCAACGAGCCATCACCAGCTTTGGCAATCAATATCTTGAAGGGTCTAAGGGACCGCTACGAAAAGCACCACAAGGTCACCATCACCGATGAGGCAGTGGTTGCAGCGGTTTCAATGTCTGATCGCTACATCACTGACAGGCAGTTGCCTGATAAGGCAATTGACCTAATCGATGAGGCGGGAGCGAGACTGAAACTTAGTTTCCTATCTGCCCCACCAGAGCTCAAAG
Organism: uncultured Micrococcales bacterium; assembly: GCA_913060985.1. Classification (GTDB taxonomy): domain Bacteria; phylum Actinomycetota; class Actinomycetes; order Actinomycetales; family Microbacteriaceae; genus CAJXVY01. The sequence continues at coordinate 8,980 of CAJXTQ010000016.1, forward strand.
AAGCTCAGCAGAAAGTCGAGGAGGCAAAGCAGGCCAAGGAGCAGGCTATTGCCGATCAGGACTTCGAGCTTGCCGCTCAGAAACGTGATGAGGAGAAAAAGCTCAATGCTGAACTGAAGCAAAAAGAGCAGGAGTTCAGAGATGGAAATGTCGATGTTGAAGGTGTCGTTGATGAGGGAATGATTGCCGAGGTTTTGGCCCAGGCAACCGGAATTCCGGTCTTCAAGCTCACCGAAGAAGAGGGCGCAAAGCTTGTCTTTATGGAGGAGGAGCTTCACAAGCGCGTAATCGGTCAAGAGCAGGCAATTAGTGCTCTGTCAAAGACTATTCGCAGGCAGCGTGCGGGTCTGAAAGACCCCAAGCGCCCAAGCGGAAGCTTTATCTTTGCTGGACCAACTGGTGTTGGAAAAACTGAGCTTGCGAAAGCTCTGGCAGAGTTTTTGTTTGAGGACGAGGATGCGCTTATCTCACTTGATATGAGTGAGTATGGCGAGAAGCACACCGTCAGCCGTCTATTCGGAGCCCCTCCGGGATTCGTAGGCTACGACGAGGGTGGTCAGCTAACCGAGAAGGTTCGCCGCCGACCATTCAGTGTTGTTTTGTTTGATGAGATTGAAAAGGCTCACCCAGACATCTTCAACAGCCTTCTGCAGATCTTGGAAGAGGGAAGGCTGACTGACGGTCAGGGAAGGGTTGTTGATTTCAAAAACACCATCATCATCATGACCACCAACCTTGGTTCTCGTGAGATTACCCGCGGAGCGTTGGGATTCACCCTGGAGGGCGATATCCAGAATGACTACCAGCAGATGAAGGCAAGGGTGAACGAAGAGCTGAAGCAGAACTTCCGCCCAGAGTTCCTAAACCGTGTTGATGAAGTTATTGTCTTCCCACAGCTCACTCGTGATGAGCTGATTTCAATCATTGACATGTTTGTTAAGCGTTTGGATGAGCGTCTGGATGACAGAGACCTGAAGCTGACTCTGACAACCACAGCCAAGGAAAAGCTAATCGACATGGGCTACGAGCCAGCATTGGGTGCAAGGCCTTTGCGCAGAGTGGTTCAGCGAGAGATTGAGGATCAAATCTCAGAGCGAATTCTGAATGGCGAGATCAGCTACTCAAGCGACATCTTGGTTGATT
>CAJXTQ010000017.1 GCA_913060985.1 uncultured Micrococcales bacterium
ATGGGGAAAAGATAGTTGGATTCGTTGGAAGACTAGCTGCGGAAAAGCAAGTTCACCGAATGAGTGAACTGTTGGGGATAAAAAACACCAAGTTTGTAATTGTTGGTGATGGCCCTGAGAGGTCAAGACTTGAGTCTCAATTTGCAGGAAGCGGTGTTTACTTCGCAGGAAGACAGACCGCCTTGGAGCTTGCCTATCACTACGCAGCACTGGATGTCTTTGTCCACTTCGGAACAGAAGAGACCTTCGGTCAAACAATCCAAGAGGCGCAAGCAACAGGTTTGCCGGTAGTTGCTCCAAATATGGGTGGCCCTAAGTTTTTGATCGAGGACGAGAAAAACGGATTCCTTGCTAACCCTGAAGGGCGCGGTGATTACAAGCGATTGGTGAAAAAGCTGATCGATGACGACAGTTTGAGAGAGTCAATGTCGGGTGAAGCTCGCAAGTCAGTTTCCAAGAAATCATGGGAATCCAATAACGCCAAGTTGATTGAGTTTTATGAGCAGGCGATTTTGGAATCCAGCAAAACTGTCGCTGGGATTTAGTGGGTAAGGATTTCCCAGTGAGGGGAAGTTATTGGCCTAAATGGCTCTAGTCTTTCGCTTTTTGGGCTTAGTCCATCACCACTAGTGACACCCTTGAGCTTTCTATGGGTGAAGGGAATGACATCCTTGCGGATCCAGCGGATGGTTTCTTTCACACCCCTTGCAGGCGCGGAACGCTCATAGTGTTCTGCCTCACGGAAGCGGTATTTCAGGTCTAAAATCTTGGCCGCCTCATTGGCAACCTTCACATGACCGTGACCGGAGAAGTGAACCATGTCCTCAGCCCAGTAACACAAATCACTGAAGTGTTCGATTCCAAATAAATCCAATACCGGCAGATTGAACTCGTGACCGAGCCCAGTAATTAGATCACTCATGCGCTCGGCCCGATAGCGAAGTGGTTTGAACACATTCAAATGCAGCGGATTGATGGTGTTTGCAATAATCACGTCACTGCCTGAATCAACTAACTGCTGAAGCCCATCTCGATAGATTGATCTCAACTCAGGGAGTTTTTCTGGGGCAACAGTGAGGTCATTTGATCCAGCCATTACCGTCACCAGGTCGGCATTCACGCTCAGTGCCTTTTTCAGCTGCCAATCCATGATGGTTTTGATTTTTGATCCCCTGAGGGCAAAATTGGCAAACTCAAAATCTCTGTTTTGGTCCTGGGCTTCTTTAGCAAGTAATCCTGCCAGCCTGTCGGTCCAGCCGTTGTATCGGCGGGTTTTGTGAAAGGTGAAGTCACCTAAGCCCTCGGAGAGACTGTCTCCGATTGCAACGTAGGATCCGTAAGGTTTTCCAATCACGATGTAATAAAGCAATTTCAACCTCACAAGTTGAAAAAGAAACGCTTAAGTGTTGGCATCTGTTTGGTGAACAAAAACTTGCCACCGTGGCATTCACCTAAGTTTTTGGCTTCCAGCAATAGGCTTTGGATGATGAAAAAATTACTCCTCAGCCCGCTAGTTTTTATTGCCATGGGCAGCGTTGCCGTAGGCCTCACCGGATGCTCAGCAGATGAGCCAGTAGAGCAAAATGAAGAAATCACCGTTGTTGAAGAAGAGACCGGTGAACCGCAAGCCGAACCAGAGCCAGTTAGCTATGACGTATCAAGCCTGACTGGAATCAAGTTCCCTGAAAACAGCAATCCTTTGCTGGTGGGCCCGGCACTCTCGGCCAAGATCGACAACTTCGCTTTAGCTCGCCCGCAGTCTGGATTGAATTCGGCCGACATTGTTGTGGTTGAGCGAGTTGAGAGCGGACTTACAAGATTTGTTGCCACCTGGCACAGCTCAATCCCTGAAGAGATTGGCCCAATTAGATCAATCAGGCCAATGGATCCAAACATCGTTAGTCCCTACGGAGGCATCATGGCTTACTCCGGCGGTCAGGACAGGTTTATGGATCCGATGATGGCGACTGAGTTATATAACGCAACCGAAGATACCGAGGTTGGCAAAGAGACCATGTTCAGAAAACAGGGAACTGGTAGACCCTATGAACACACCCTTTATGTTCGTGCTGGAGTCCTAGTTAGCCAGCACGGTGATCTCCCAGCCCCACCGGAGCAATTTGTCTTTGCTGATTTGGAAGCAGAGGAAACACCGAGCGTAGATGCCGGAATGACCTTCAACCAATTCCAGGTCAACTACAAAGAAGCAACTTCAGCCTGGCTTATGGGCAATGCCGAATATAGCTTCAATGAACTTGGTATCGAATTGCCAACCGGCGAGACCGCTACTCATTCAGCGCTATTGCGCTCTCAGGGTGAAACAGCCTTGATTGATGCTTTGACCGAGACCCAGGTGAGAACCAAAAATGTCATCGTCATGGAGACTGAGCTTGATTTCAGTGCGAAGGACCCTGCCTACGGTTCTATCCCCGAAACTGTTTTGGTAAATGCTTCAGGAAGAGCGTGGGTTTTTGCCGATAACAAGTATTTGGAAATCACCTGGAGCAAAGAGGGAAGAACCGATCCAATTCAGTTCAGCTTGCTCAATGGAGACCCACTGGTGCTAACCCCTGGACCAACTTGGATTGAATACCTCGATAGCTACTCGGCAACTTTGGAAATCGATGGGGAGCTAGTTCCCTAATGCCCCGTGGGGTCAAAAAGGAAAATCTTCCTGAGAAGACCTGTCAGCGCTGCGGAAGACCAATGGTCTGGCGGAAGGCGTGGGCGAAAAACTGGGATCAGGTCAAATACTGCAGTGAGAAATGCAAACGCGGCTAGAGCTCTTTAGAAAACTCTTTGAGCCAAGCCTTTAGTTCCTCGCCGATATCTTCCCGCTGGGTGGCAATTCTCAGTGATGCCTTGATGTAATCGACCTTGTCTCCGGTGTCATAGCGTCTTCCGCGGAAGATGACTCCGTAGACATCTGGTTGAGAACTCTCCGCACACGAAGTCTTCAGCGCATCGGTTATCTGGATTTCATTTCCTCGTCCTGGTTCGGTGCGTTCCAGAACATCAAATATTTCAGGACGTAAGACATATCTTCCGATCACCGCAAGGTTACTTGGGGCTTTATCGGTATCTGGTTTTTCAACCAGATTGGTGACCTTCACAACATCCCCGTCACCTTCGACCTCCGCGCAACCATAGAGATGAATCTGATCCGGGTCCACCTCCATTAGTGCAATCACGTGAGATGCGTTTTTCTCGTGAACATCAAGCATTTCAGCGAGCAAACTATCCCGCTCGTCGATCACATCATCACCCAGCAAGACAGCAAAACTTTGGTCACTAACGTGTTTTTTGGCGCGCAGAATCGCATGCCCCAAACCCCTTGGATCACCCTGGCGCATGTAATGAATATCTGCTAGGCGGTTAGAGATGCTGACCTCGTCAAGTTTTTTGGTGTCACCTTTTTTAGTCAGCGCCTCTTCAATTTCACTCGCTCGGTCAAAGTGGTTTTCAAGTGCGTTTTTATTGCGACCTGTGACCATCAATAAGTCATCTAGACCTGAGCGGACTGCCTCTTCAACCACGTATTGAATCACTGGTTTATCAACAATCGGAAGCATCTCTTTGGGCATGGCTTTGGTTGCGGGCAAAAACCTGGTTCCCAAACCCGCTACCGGGATGACCGCTTTTGTTACTGGCATGGCTTCAACTCTAGGCCAAGAGTTCTCGAAGCACCCCTAAAAACTCATGACGCATAAACACCCTGAATTTCTCGATTTCTTTTCTAAGAAACATCTCATCTTCAATAAGTGGAACTAGCTTTGCTGTTATCACCGCTGGAGATTGACCCTTATCAAGCATTTGGTAATTGAAACCAAAGCTTCCAAGTTCCATATCCTCAATCATTTTTTTGTCATGCATATTTGAGTAGACATGCAAAAAAGGTGTCATTGAAGTCAGTAGCAATAGCAGTCCCCCGGGAGATGAGCTAATGCCAGCTACGCATTTCTGACTTAGCGCAATTAGCTCCTCGATTGAAAGATCATTGGCAACCTTCACATAATCAGGATTGTCAAGATGCTCAGTGATGCCCTCAATAAGTTCTCTGTTCTCGCCATTGTCAACAAGCACAACTGAGCGTGATTGTCTTAGGAAACATTTCTTGGTGATATCCGCCCAGATCTCCACCGAGCCTGCTTTTTTAACACTCGGTTCAACCAGGATGTTTCCTTCTCCAAAGCTATCGCTTTTGATTGAACCACCAAGAGAGACTGCATCAACTGAATAACCAAAGGCGGGGTGGGGATCTTCATCCAGGGTCGCCTTGAGTGTGCTCTTAGTTTCACTATCCTCGGCTGCCAGATTAAGCCCAGATACAGAGCTGTCTTCGGTGATATTGATATCCGTATGGCCAAGCTCCATTAAACCCTCAACACAACCAGCAACTGCCAGCCTCTCGGCAAGCGAGACCTGGCTCTCAGGGATAATTGAAAGCATTGTTTAAGGTTAGTGAGCTTTAGGCACCAAGCAACGTAAGCAAAAAGGAATGTTTTGTCCGCCGTTTATGAAAAATACAAAGCTAAAAAAGGCTTGTTTCGCAAACGCGCCCTTGAAAATAACTACAACATCAATAATCAGTTTCTGATTGAGCTGACGGGGTTTGAAAATCTTTTCGAGCTAATCGACCAGATGAATGTCAGCTGGTTCAAATCAGCGAGTAAGACTTCCAGAGACGCAGCTTTGGACCTTGCACTGCTTTTGGATTCAACTAGATCTTCAAAAATCTTCGAGGCAGCGATCAGTGCTAACCCAAACTTTTTGGCCAATGAACACAAACAAAAGGCAAAGGAAATCCTGATTGGATTTGGTGAGATTAGAAAAGCCAACAACCTCGGTCTGAGTGGATTGCAGCAGCTTGATGCAGAAAACCCATTCAGAAACCAGTTTTCCAGTCTGGAGACCAAAATAAGTTGGCTTAGAAATTTCTTGGATCTTTCAAAACATCACAAGCTTGATTACACCGAAGACAGATTTATGCATCCGGTTGACAGCTTTGAAATAAGCAATGACAACAATCAAGTCAGCCAAGAGATCACCTCGGTGGTTGTCATTGCCAGATCTCCGACAGAAGAGCTAAATAGAACTATCAAGTCGGTGTTATCTAGTGGATTGAGTCCGCTTGAGGTTTTAGTGATGCAGCAACTAGACACCGCCAAGGGGTTCAGAACACCAATTGATGTTCAAAGGTTTTCACCGAATGTGAAAACAATCGTTGTCCCCGAAACACTCAAGCTTCATCAGATTCTGAATAGAGCTCTGGATGAATCCTCGGGGAAGTATTTATGCTTACTAACCCAAGGGGAGATTCTGCATCCAGATGCGATGTCAGTCATGAAATCCAAGGCTCGGAAAAAAGCGATTGTGACAGCAAACAAAAGCCACATCGGACTTGGCTTTGAGCTAACAAATTCCAGCTCAATCTTTGGTCTTATAAACAAACCGCTTGCTAAAAACTATGGCTATTTCGACCATGTTCGGATTGGTTCTCTGGATGGCTTTCTTGAGCGCCTGGGCCCGCGAAAGCATCTGGATCGCAACCTTTGTTTTTCAACAATTCAGAAACCAGAAGAAGAATTAGTGAAAGACGCAAGCAGGCATTATCTTGCTTTGCAAAGAAGCTTCGTAAGCTCTAACTCAAGGCCCTTTGTTGCCAATTCACCGATTAGGTCTTTTTATGCTCCAAGGCCTGTTCGTTTCGGTTTCAAGCTGTCTGTCAACAGACGGGAGTTGAACACGGTTTTTGCTCTGGATATGTCAAACCCCCAGTCTTTGGCCAGGTTAGTTAAATCAATAAATCAAGACCAGCTAACAGGTATTTGGGATATCAACCCTTGGTGGAGCGAGCAGGAGCTAGAGATTCCTGGACAGCTTCGCAAACTGATGGATAAGCGGATAGTTCAGTTTGTCTATCCGGAGGAGAGGATCAGCATTGATCAATTGCTGGTGATTGATTCAGAAGCCTTGGAGGCAGTCAACCCAAAGCGTCAACCGAGGTGGGATGTGGTTGATTTTGAGTTTGATGAAACCTATAGAAAAACCATCAAGAATCTCTTCCCCGTATCTGAGATCTAAACAGCATCCCGACAATAAATCCCAAACCCCAGCTGTAATGCATGGTTGGCAGAACAACAATTAGCCAGCTCTTTCCACCGTTTTCAACTCTTGCGAACAGGGATATGAAAACAACCGATAGAAAATAAATCACCGCCGGAAAAACAAACAGTGAGCCAAACACCAGCAATGGCGGAATGAAGTATCTAGGCCTCGAGGCACTCAGAGCTGAGCGAGTTAGCCTCGCCCTCCATCGACCTGTTTTATAAAACTGCTTTACAAGGCTTCCCCAGTTTCCCCTTGGGAAATACCTGACTTCTAATTGTGGATCAAACCAAACTTTGTGGCCTGCGCGCCTAAGCCTCAAATTAAGCTCCCAGTCCTGGCCTCTGATGAGTTCCTCATCGAATCCACCAACGGATTGCAGTTTCTCTTTGTCAAAAACTCCCAGGTAGACACTGTCTACCTCACCCTCTTTGCCACCCACGTGGAAACTTCCCCCACCAAGGCCAAACCTGGATCCGTACGCCCAGGCGACAGCGGATTGAAATCCTGTGGTGCCAATCGCGTGCATCAGCCCGCCGACGTTTCCAGCTTGGGTTCGCTCAAGGGTTTCGATGGCTCTTTTTGCATACCCATAGGTCAATTCACTGTGAGCATCAACCCTGATGATGACATCCCCTTGGGCCTCGGTTATGGCCAAATTCAACCCCTTGGCTGTGTTGTTCTTGGGGTTTTTGACGACTCGAATCTGAGGATGATTCTTTTCAAGTTGCTTGGCTATTCGGTTTGTTTTATCTCGGGATCTGCCTAGAGCAATGATTAGCTCGAAAGGGATATCAAGATCTTGGTCCAGCACGGACTTCACTGACATCTCAATGTTTTTCTCTTCATTGAGTGCAGGCATGACAAAACTTGCAAAAGAGTAAGTTTTGTTTTCCACCAGAGAAGGCTAAACCAAAAAGTAGAGGTTACGGAGAATGAGCAGGCTTAGTTGCGAACTCGGAAAGGGGGGTCTCCGTAACCTCTTGCATAAGGATTTCAGAGCAATGTCTGTGGTTGCAAGTGGAATTTGAAAGCTGTGGATAACTTTTTATCCGCGACCCAACGCGATCATTTTCCAACCTGCGGCTTCCCAAGCATTGCGGTCCAAAACATTCCTGCCGTCGATGATTGTTTTGTTTGCGACAGAAAGTTTTGAGGGGTCAAGGTTTTTATACTGGCGCCACTCGGTTCCAAGAATCGTTAGCTCTGCATCCTCAAGAACTGTTTCTAGGTTCTCATCGGCGTTAAGGGTCTTTTGATTCTCTTTTAGGTGCGGAACTGCAACCGGATCATGAACAAAAACAATTGCGCCGAGGCGCTCAAGCTCCAAAGCGATATCTAGCGCCGGGGAATCTCGCAAATCATCACTGTCTGGTTTGAAGGTGGCACCGAGGATGGCTATCTTTTTGTTTTTTAGCTCTCCAAGCTCCGCTTGAGCAAGCTCGACCACCCGTTTTCTTCTTCGAAGGTTTATCTGGTCAACCTCTTCTAAGAAACCAACTGCGTGACCAACACCCAGCTCTTCAGCCCGAGCCATCAATCCGCGGATGTCTTTCGGAAGACAGCCACCTCCGAAGCCGATTCCGTTTCTTAGAAATAGCTTGCCGATTCTGTCGTCCATACCAATTGCCTCGGCAAGCTTTACAGTGTCAGCACCACTTACCTCAGCTATTTCGGCCATGGCATTGATAAAACTTATCTTTGTTGCCAAGAAACTATTGGCCGCCGCCTTCACAAGCTCCGCTGTTGGAATGTCAGTTATCAACACAGGAGTCTCTTCGGCATCAGTTATTGGCTTATAAACCTCACGGATTTTTGCCTCAGCGAAACTATCTTCAGTTCCAATCACAATTCGGTCAGGTCTCAGGGAATCCTCTAGTGCTGTTCCTTCGCGTAAGAACTCAGGGTTCCAAGCAAGCTTTGGGTCGAAGTCAGTTTTTTCTGACAGGGCTTTTTTCAATTCGGCCGCTGTTCCAACCGGAACTGTTGATTTGCCAACCACCACCGCATCTTCAGAAAGATAAGGAGCTAGTGATTCGATTGCAGCGAAAAGGTATTTGGTGTCAGCGGCATTGGAACCTTGTTTTTGAGGCGTTCCAACACAAATAAAATGCAACTCTGCATTTTTGGAATTTTCATCGTGGTCAGCTTTGAAGGTGATTCTGCCCTTTTCGATTACATCCACCAGGGCTTTATCTAGGCCCGGTTCAAAAAAGGGAAGCTTGCCTGATTCGAGAGCAGAGCGCTTTTTGTCATCAGGCTCAATGCCAATCACCTCATGGCCAAGCTCTGCCATAGCAACGGCATGTGTTGCTCCAAGGTAGCCAAGTCCAATAACGGTGATCTTCATCGGTTTGAGTCTAATGAAGCATTCAATTCACAGAAGTTCTTTACCTAAACTTCACATCAGGTGACCTAAGCTTGGAGATTATGCGGAAAGTTCTCGTCGGTCTTTTTTCTCTTGCCCTGCTTATCCCAGCAACTCCAGCCCAGGCTGTTCCAACAGAAAGCGCCTATGTTGCAGTTGAAGCAGAGACGATGTGGAATCAAGGTTTCACCGGCGAGGGAACAACCATTGCCCTTATTGATCAGGGTGTGAATCTAAACCACCCATATTTCGAAGATCGAGTAATTGACGGAGTTTGTGTTTACTCTGGGGCAACCGGCGAGGTTTGCCCGAATGGAACCAGGTATCAAACCGGTGTTCAGGCAGCTAGCCAAAAACGAGTCCTAGGGCTTTTGGACCAATCACAGGATCACGGAAACATGACCGCTGGAATCGTTGCTGGAAAACCAAACAGTCAGGCTCCGGGTGGGATTGCCCCAGATTCGAACATCTTGATGGCCAACACTGATTTCTATCCCGAGTCAATCGTTCAGATTTTGGATTACATCTATCAAAAGCGTGATGAGCACAACATTGTTGCTCTCAGCATGAGCTTTGGCGTTTTTGCGATTAACTCAAGAGCAGATCTGTTGAGCTGCTCAACAAACCCGGTTTATGCAGATGTAAGGGAAAGACTCAAAAAGCTTCGCGATGTTGGGATCATCCCCTTTGCCGCAAGCGGCAACGGATACAACCTAAACAGTGTTGAAAACTGGGCTCCGACATGTTTGGAAGAGGCAGTTTCTGTCGGCTCAATCAACCGCGATAACGAAGTGAGTATTTATACAACCATGAGCGACAAGGTGGAGCTTTTGGCTCCTGACTACACCTTGAGTGCAAACACTTATTCATACGCTCAGGCCAGTGGAACATCGGCTGCAACTCCCTTGGTTGCAGGAGCTTATGCTCTGCTCAGGCAGAAATACCCAGAGTTCACATCTCAACAGATTTTGACCGCGATGAAAAACGGTGGAAATCCAATTGATGACATCATCATCAAAGGCACACCCGCATTGAACCTCAAGGGTGCTGACTTTCTTTTGGAAGACCTGAGAGAAACCGGGGTCACCGAGCCAGAGCAGGATCCAGATAAGGTCATCACTGTTGGAACCTTCAATGGCTTCATCGCCATATTCACCAGAGGTTATGAAGGCCAGAGGTTATCGGCAAAGGTTGCTGGAAAGTGGTTGGTTCAAGATCCAATCGAGAACTATAAAAACTTTGACTACTCAAGGGTGACCAGAAACACCGGTGCCGGCTTTGACATCAGGGTTGAGCTTTATATTGACGGTCAGTTCATAAGAACCGAAACAGTCACTACCAGGTAAATAGGAACTTTCCAACATTGGCCAAAGAGCCAAAGTTTTTGAAGTTTTTATAGGCAAATCCAAGTTTTGCGAATATTGCCAAGCCCCCGAAGACTCTTGTGAAGACCCTGGCCCTTGGGGCA
>CAJXTQ010000018.1 GCA_913060985.1 uncultured Micrococcales bacterium
TGGAGCGCGACCCCGCGACCAGGTCGGCTCTTGAGCTTGTGCTGACCTCTCATGGGTTTCATGCAATTCTCTGGCACAGGCTCTGGCACGTCATCTACAAGGCAAAACTACGAACGCTTTCCAGGATGCTTGCGAACATAACACGATGGCTAACAGGAATTGAGATTCACCCTGGAGCGAGAATTGGCAAACGGGTTGTAATTGATCACGGCATGGGAGTTGTGATTGGAGAGACTGCCGAAATTGGCGATGACGTTTTGCTCTATCACGGCGTAACCCTCGGTGGTAAATCACTAAAAGAGGGTAAGCGCCATCCAACTGTTGGAAGTAACGTAATTATTGGTGCTGGTGCGAAACTGATTGGTCCAATAGTGATTGGCGATAATGTCAAAATCGGTGCCAATGCGGTTGTCACAAAAGACGTTCCAGATGGAAATACCGCGGTTGGCGAAAACCGGTTTATTCAGAATTAGATTTTCTGCCTCCAGGCGGAAAAACTTCGAATGCTTCCCGAATGTGGCTTTCTAAGCCAAAGCCAGGGGTGAAGTTCGGCGAAATCGGCCTGAATTTTTTGAAAACTTGGAACCGGCGCCCAGGTCACGGCAAAGTTTTTTGTTCGTATGATCTCTTTGGGATCATCAAGAAAAACTTCTAAGTCTCTTCTTTGTGCGAGATCTTTCAGTGTCTCCAGATAAAAAACAATCCGCTTCGATGAAAGCCGAAGTTTTTCTAGGGCAGGCTTATTGAACACAAAAACCACCGGCAAGTCAGGGTGAGCTTGCAAAGCAGGATCCGCATCCCCCAAGGACTCAATTGTTAGAAACACCGCCTCTGGTTTCTCCCTATTGACGACATCCCTTGGCCCCTGAGTCAGACTTGGATTTGGGTCATGCTCGGTTAGCGGGTGCTTGTCTAGTCTCTCAAGCTGGGCCTCTTCTGGGAAATCCTCAATAGGGCAGTTTTTGTTTAGCGGGCACTTAGAGCACAATCCCGGGGCACGTTTGTTGACCTGCCATCTGGAGTATCCATAAGGTCTTCCAGTTCCACTGCCAACCGTCCACTGCCAGCCGGCAAGATTGGCAGCACGAGAGCCATCAAGAAGGTGCTGATAGAAAATCTCCTGTCCTGAGAGCCACCCCTCGCCATTCAAAACGGTCCATTCGCTTGCAAGCCACATCCTGGTTTGGTTGACTAGCCAGCCCTTGGTCTCTAATTCATTGACTACCGTGTCAACACAAAGCATCTCTCTGCGCCAACCGTAGCCCTCAGACTTCCAAGGAACATAAAAGCGAAAGTTCTCGAATAGGTCTTTACCCAATCGGGCATAAAGGTGCCTGGCATATTCCTGCCACAACAATTCATCTTGAAACTTCGAAACATCCTTTGAGGGGCCTCCAACCGAATTCCAAACGCGCTCAAGTGGCAATAGGTTGTGACGAATGTAGGGGCTTAGGACACTGGCGCCGCGTGTGGATTCCGGGAAAACCTGGGACCTGTTCTGAGCATATCCTGCCACCTTGAAATCATTGAGAGCCTGATCGGCAGCCGTTTGTCCGCCCTTAATCGGGCTGACCGTAAGCTCGTCAAGAGTCAGTTCACTGAAATGTTTTTCAAAGAGTTCTTCAATTGACTCATCCAGGTTTATTCGCACCTAAAGCAAAAGTTGCATCACTGATTGATAATTCCCGAATTAGTTGTTGAACCTGAACTCGACCACGTCTCCATCCTGCATGACGTAATCTTTACCCTCGAGTCGAACCTTGCCATTCGCCTTGGCCTCGGCCATAGATCCGAGGCTGTCTAGATCTTCAAAGCTGACAACTTCTGCTTTGATAAAGCCTTTTTCAAAATCGGTGTGAATAACACCTGCAGCCTGGGGTGCTTTCCAACCCTTGCGTATTGTCCAAGCCCTTGATTCCTTAGGACCCGCAGTCAGGTAGGTCTGTAACCCAAGGGTCTCGAATCCGATTCGTGCAAGCTGGTCCAGTCCACTCTCCTCTTGACCGAGACTTTGCAAAAGTTCACTTGCCTCTTCAGCACTTAGGTCAATTAATTCACTTTCAACTTTGGCATCTAAAAACACCGCCTCAGCTGGAGCTACCAAAGACTTCAATTCACTCATTTTTGAGTCATCCGTCAGCACGCCCTCATCAACATTGAAAACAAAAAGCATCGGCTTGGCTGTTAGAAGTCCCAATTCTTTGATTGGTTCTGTGTCAAAACCGGCAACGCTGAGTGGCTTTCCGCCGTTGAGAATCTCAGTTGCCTCCTCGATGGCCTGCAAGACCTCAGGTTCAGTCTTTTTTGCCTTTACTTCTTTTTCAACTCGGGCCTTTGCCTTTTCAAGAGTTTGCAGATCCGCAAGTATTAGCTCGGTGTTGATGGTCTCGATATCGCTGGATGGCGAAACTTTGCCATCAACATGAACTACATCACCGTCAGAAAAACCTCTCACCACCTGAGCGATTGCATCTGCTTCGCGTATGTTTGCCAAAAACTGATTACCCAGCCCCTCGCCCTCACTTGCTCCTTTGACAATGCCGGCGATATCCACAAAAGAAACAGCGGCTGGCAGTATTTCCTTGCTTTGAAAAATTTCCGCAAGCCTGGAAAGCCTCTGGTCAGGGAGGTTCACAACCCCAATATTTGGCTCAATGGTTGCAAACGGATAGTTTGCAGCGAGCGCGTTGTTTTTGGTCAGTGCATTAAATAGCGTCGACTTTCCGACATTCGGCAATCCGACAATTCCAATAGTTAGGGCCACTCGAGGAGTTTAATGGAAGATGTGTCATTGAACTTCACCGCCATAGATTTTGAAACGGCAAATAAATCTCCAGCATCGCCATGTGCGGTTGGTTTAGTGAAAGTCCGAGACGGTGAAATTACAGACAGTCTCTCGATGCTTTTTAAGCCCCCGTTTCCAAATGATTTTTTCCACTCAACGAATATTTCTGTCCACGGGATAACCCCAGAGATGGTTATTGATGCCCCCTCCTGGGAGGAGGCAATCATTGAACTTTTGCTGTTTGTCGAATCGGATACCTTGATTGCACACAATGCTGGGTTTGATATCGGTGTGCTCAGGGCAAGCGCAGAGGCAATTAATTTCGATTTGCCGAACTATTCGTATGGTTGTTCGCTGAGGATGTCCAGAAAAACCTACAATCTTGATTCCTACAGATTGAATTCGGTTGCCTATGCGATTGGCCACGAAGAATTCAATCATCATGATGCCCTGGCAGACAGCGATGCCTGCGCGAGGATTGTTTTACATATGGCTGATCGACACGAGGTCGAGTCGCTGGAAGATTTGATGCAAAAAACTTCAGAGCGAATAAAAACTGTGTTCTAAAAACTAAATGTCTCTATCCACTGCGATAGTTGAGACATGGATGTTCTATCAATACTTATTGGCCTTGCACTGGGCTTAGCAATCGGATTAGTGGTCGGCTTCTTTGTATTCAGAAAAAAGGATGCCGGAAGCTTGGAAATTGAACTTGCCACCGCCAAAGCCAATGAATCGGCCCTGCGAGAGCAGATTGCCTCAATGCAGGATCAGCAAGAGCAGGCGAGAAAACGTGAGCAAGAGCAAAACAGAGTTTTACAGGAGCTTGCTCCTGTCAAAGACAGGCTCGATCAAATGCAAAAAATTGTCTCTGAACTAGAGCGCGAGCGCACTGAGCAATTCACAACCATCAAAGAACAGCTACGTAGCTCACATACTGCTCAGCAGGAGCTTCAGAACACCACCAGGGTGCTTGCAGGTGCCATGAGTAACAACCAGGTCAGAGGACAGTGGGGAGAGCTCACGCTGCGCAGGTTGCTTGAGCAGACAGGAATGGTCAAACATGTTGATTTTTATGAGCAGTTCAACTCGGAAAACAGTGATGGCAAAACCATAAAACCAGACGTTGTAATCCACATGCCAGATGGCAAGTACGTCGCCGTTGATTCAAAGGTTCCCTTCAATAACTATCAGCGAGCATTCGAAATAAGTGAACTAAGCGATGACTCTGAGCTCAGTCGCAGGGATCAGTTGCTGAAGCAAAGTGCCAAGGACGTTAAGGCACGGATTGATGAGATCAGTAAAAAGGACTACTACTCAGGACTTCCGGAATCCCCTGAATTCACAATCATGTTTATGCCAAGTGAGTCGCTGCTTTCGGCGACTCTGGAAGCTGAACCGGGATTATTGGAGGAAGCGTTTGAAAAAAGAGTTGCGGTTGTTTCTCCAGTGAGCTTTTACTCAGCAATCAAAACAATTTCTTATGCATGGAGACAGCAGGCGGCAGAGGAGACAATCCAGGAGGTTCTGGATTTGGGATCGAAGCTTTATCGAACTGTGAGAGTGGTAGCAGAGCATGCCCAAAAACTCGGAAAAGAACTCAACAGCTCGGTCACCGCATACAACGCCTTCGCCTCATCTTTGGAGCGGAATATGCTCACTGCGACCAGGCAGGTGAATGAGCACTCCCGAGACTCACTGAGCGGAGGAAGAGAGATACCTGTTCTGGAGGAAATTGAGGAGGCTACTTCCAATTTCACCAAGCCAGAACTAACGGCAGATGAAGAATAGATAGCAAGCTGTGTATATACTTTTCTGCTAAGGCCGCGCGACGAAGAAGTTTCCGCTGAAGACAGTTCTTATCCGGAAAAATAAGGAGTCCATTTGTCCGGCGAAAAATCACCAATCATCACCCTTACCCCTTCCCCTACCCTGGATCGAACCTACTTTGTAAAAAGACTTGTTGAAGGAGGGGTCAACCGCGCTGACGATGTCAATGAGGAATTGGCCGGTAAAGGCATCAATGTCTCCAGGGCTCTCCAGCTTGCAAATATCAGCGCACCTGGGGTTGTTCCAATTGGAAATGCTGATCCGGCGGTATTGGAGAGAACCGGTTCAACAAGTTTTTTGGTCCCACTATGGGTTGATGGAACTCTTAGGGTCTCGACCACGATTATCGAAAACAATGGCCCAACCACCAAGGTGAACGAACACCCGCGCCCACTGAAGCAATCGGACTGGGATGAAGTGGTTTCGCTGACATTGAAGCTTCTGAAAGAAAACGGTTCTCACTGGCTGGTTGTTGCTGGAGCGCACCCAAAAATTATCGAAACCGATGAGGTTATTGATCTCGTTCCGCTATTTGAGCAGGCGAAGGCCATGGGTGTGAAGGTGGTGTTGGACACCAGTGGTGAACCGCTCAGGTACTGGGCCAGAAAAGGTGTAGCCACAATCATGAAGCCAAATGGCGAGGAGCTTGCAAGTTGTGTGGGCAGGACCCTAAACACGCTGAATGATGTAGTCGAGGCAGCCAGGGAGCTCAACAGCTGGGGTGTCGAGTGCGTGCTTGCGTCTCTGGGTGTTGACGGAATGCTGGCTGTAACAAAAACTGATGCGGTGCACGCCTTCACTCCCCCGGTTCGCGTTATCAACACCGTAGGAGCTGGAGACTCAACAGTTGCAGGATTTCTTTCGGCAGTCACACAGAACCAGACCGATGATGCTGGACTCTATGGAGTGGGTTTTGACATTGCCAAAGGTGTCAAAGAAGCAGTTCGCTGGGGTGGAGCAAAAGTTCAGCAGCCAACCAGTGGTTTGAAATCAATTGATAACCTGCCAATAGGGGTTGTGTTGGAGAACCCAGACCTTTCTGCCTCGCTTCGTGAGCCGGCAGAGTTCGAACACTAGGAGAGAAATGCCAGTAGTAAACCAAGAGCAATACCTGCAAATGCTAGATCAGGCAAAAAACGGAGGATTTGCATACCCCGCGATAAATGTCTCCAGCTCACAAACTCTGAACGCCGCCCTCGAAGGTTTCGAGAGAGCGGGCTCAAATGGCATCATCCAGGTTTCCACCGGTGGTGCTGACTACTGGAGCGGTGCCAACAAGAAAAACCGAGTACAGGGTGCGGTCGCCTTTGCGGCCTTTGCAAGAGAGGCTGCAAAGAGTTACGGAATCAATGTCGCAATTCACACCGATCACTGCGCAAAAGACCAACTAGATGGCTTCGTCCTCCCGCTGCTTTCGCTTAGTGAGGAGCAGGTGAAATTAACCGGTGAGCCAATTTTCAATAGCCACATGTGGGACGGAAGCGCAATTGATCTTGATGAAAACCTAGAGATTGCCAAAGACCTTCTAGCCAAAGCGAAAAACGTGGGCTCAATCCTGGAGATTGAGGTAGGTGCCGTTGGCGGAGAGGAAGATGGTGTTGTTGGGGCGAGCGGAGAGCACCTCTACACCACAGTTGAAGACGGAATCAAAACCGTAGAAGCACTTGGCCTTGGAGAGAATGGCCGCTACATGACGGCTCTAACCTTTGGAAACGTCCACGGTGTTTATAAACCGGGAAATGTTGTTTTGAAGCCAGAACTGTTGAATGAGATTCAGACAGCTATTGGTGAGAAATATGGGAAAAAGATGCCTTTTGACCTGGTGTTCCACGGTGGCAGTGGATCCAGCGAAAAGGAAATCGCCGATGCAGTGAGCTTTGGTGTTATCAAGATGAACATCGACACCGATACTCAATACGCCTTCACCCGCCCGGTTGCAGACCACATGCTCAAAAACTATGACGGGGTACTAAAGATTGACGGTGAGGTTGGAAACAAAAAAACCTACGATCCGCGAGCCTGGGGTAAGGCAGCTGAAAGCGGCATGGCTGAACGAGTTGTCGAAGCCTGTGAGCAACTTGGAAGTGCTGGAAAGGTCTAGCTGTTAGCTTTCTGCTCTGCAACGCGCTTTTCGATTGAAGCTTTGATGTCCTTACGCAATTCTTTTGGAAGTGAAAACTGGATGTCCTCTTCAGCGGTGGTGACAGTCTCGACATCGTTAAACCCACGCTTA
The DNA here is from genome assembly GCA_913060985.1 of uncultured Micrococcales bacterium. GTDB lineage: Bacteria > Actinomycetota > Actinomycetes > Actinomycetales > Microbacteriaceae > CAJXVY01. The sequence goes on from CAJXTQ010000018.1 coordinate 6,849, forward strand.
GCTATATCCTCAAGCACTCGGTTTACAAGAATTTCCGGAACACTTGCACCGCTGGAAACACCAATTGTTGAGACACCCTCAAACCACTCGTCTTTGAGGTCTCGCTCGTCCTCCACTCGGTAGGCAGCCTTAGCACCTGCATCAAGAGCTACCTCAACCAAGCGGACGGTGTTTGATGAATTATCGCTTCCAACGACAATTACCAAATCGCTCTGCGCTCCAATTTTCTTGATTGCAACCTGGCGGTTCTGGGTTGCATAGCAAATGTCATCACTTGGTGGGTTTTGAAGAGTTGGCAACTTCTTACGAAGCTTATTCACCGTCTCCATGGTCTCATCCACACTCAATGTTGTTTGGCTTAGCCAAATGACTTTCTCTGGATCTCTGACTTTTACGTTTTCGATATCCTCATCACCGTCAATTAGCTGAACGGCGTGGGGAGCCTCACCGGCTGTCCCTTCAACCTCTTCGTGACCATCATGGCCGATAAGCAAAATGTCATAACCTTCTCGGTCAAATCGCTGAACTTCTTTGTGAACCTTTGTAACCAGCGGGCAGGTGGCGTCAATTGTGTGCAGGTTTCGCTCCTGTGCGGCGTTTACAACCGCCGGAGAAACACCGTGGGCGGAAAAGATAGTTACCGCACCCTCTGGAATTTCATCCACCTCTTCAACAAAAACCGCGCCCCTTCGCTCAAGGGTTTCGACAACGTATTGGTTGTGAACGATTTGCTTCCTCACATAAACGGGGGCCCCGTAGTGGTCGAGTGCTTTTTCCACGGCTATAACAGCCCTATCTACCCCTGCGCAGTATCCCCTGGGTGCTGCCAGAAGCACCTTCTTTGGTTGGTTGTCGGTAGTCTGAGTAGTGTTAATTGTGCTCACCCTTCAATCCTAATTGCGAGGCAACATGAACGAAACCATAAGTGATTCCAATGAGAATCAATCAAAGGTTTCCTCTGAGCATTCCCCGTGGCCAGTATCGGCCTTATCGAAATCTCTAAAAGACTGGATAGAGAAACTTGGGAGAGTTTGGGTTGAGGGGGAAATATCCCAGATAAACAACCGCGGAGGAAATCTGTTTGCGGAGCTTCGCGACTTACAAACAGAGAATTCGATATCCATTCACGCCTGGCGCGGGTCAACGGACCTAATTGACCCCAATCTAGAACAGGGTGATCGAGTTGTTGGCCTCATAAAACCCCAGTTTTGGGCAAAAAATGGACGCCTCAGCATGCAGGTTTATGAGCTCAAAAAGGTTGGGCTTGGTGAGATTTTAGAGAGGCTGGAAAGACTCAGAAAAGCGCTAACGGCGGAAGGTCTGACGCTGGCCGAGAACAAAAAATCATTGCCGTTTTTGCCAAACAGAATTGGATTGATCACCGGTCGAGGCAGCGATGCTGAAAAAGATGTTTTGGAAAACAGCAAACTCAGATGGCCAGAGGTGGAGTTCGAGGTTGTAAACACCCTTGTCCAGGGCGAGCGAGCTATACCTGAGATTATCTTTGCCATCGAACAGCTGGATGCCAATCCAGAGGTGGATGTGATCATAATCGCTCGTGGTGGCGGCTCCTTCCAAGACCTTTTGATTTTTAGCGATGAGCAGCTAGTCAGGGCAGCGGCTTCAGCAAAAACACCAATAGTCAGCGCAATTGGTCACGAAAATGATCGGCCGGTGCTTGATGATGTAGCTGACCTCAGAGCCTCGACCCCAACAGACGCTGCAAAGAGGGTCGTTCCAGACATAGTTGAAGAGCGGCAGAAGCTTAATGACTTACTTGCACGCGTTAGATACAGACTCCAGGTAAAAATTGACACCGAACAGGCGTTGATTGAGTCCCTGCGGTCCAGGCCAATTATTGCCAATCCCTACGGGTTTATAGATCTTGCTCGAGAAAACATGATTGAGCGGGTTGCATTGATGCGAGAGCGTATTCGAGTCAGGCTAGACAGGGCAGAAACTGAAGTAACTACTCTGCACTCCCAGGCGAAGGCACTCTCTCCGCAATTAACCCTCAAACGGGGCTACTCACTTGTCAGGGATGAAGCCGGTAAACCAATTGGCGATAAGACCAAGGTCGGCCAAAAACTCAGCATAAGAAGCCACAAAATTGAAATAACAGCCACTGCCGATGAGGTTAGGAATATAGATGAGTGACGCAAACACCGATATCGAGAGCATGAGTTTCGAACAGGCCCGCGACGAGCTACAAAAAGTCGTGGCCGAGCTTGAGCAACAGAACGTAAGCCTGGAGGATTCGATGAAGCTATGGGAACGGGGCGAGGCTTTGGCCAAGCACTGTGAGTCATGGCTAAATGGTGCTCGAAAAAAACTAGACAAGGCGTTGGAGGAAACAGGTGAGTGATGCTGCCGCTAAGAGGCGAGCGAAGCAAACTGTAAACAACCTCGCCCTTTCATTGATTGTCACCGTTTTGGCAACTGCGCTGATAATCATGATTGTTCCTCGCGATGACTCATTGCAGATTCAAAGATTCGATTACCAAACGGAGGCAGCCAGCGCTCAGGAAAGCATTGGTCAGGATCTGTTTGTTCCAGAAATAGCCGATGACTGGTGGTCCAACTCTGCTCGACTGCAGACAACCGGAGGTGTCACCGCTTGGTATATAGGGCTGGTAACCGACCAGGAGCAGTTCATCGGCATTGAGCAGGGCTTTGATATCAACCCAACTTGGTTGG